>JAJXZA010000319.1 GCA_021780285.1 Planctomycetota bacterium | reverse complement strand
TCTGGAGGTGTGCCCAGTACGGGGAAGCTGATTTTTGAACAATTCGCAATGCCTATGCGGGTGAAATGCGTTTTCTATATAAGGAACTTTGGTTTAATCGTGCCGCCTGAAAAATTGGCAGACCCAACACCGCACGGGTCTGCCAATAAATCGGGCGTCGGGCCATGCCGAATCATACCAAACGGCATTTGCACTACAAAAACATGGGTTATAACGATGAAATATCGCGTCACGCCAGAAAAATTGGCAGACCCCGGTGCCCCAATCGCCTTTGCCGAAAGCTTACCCACAGCAACCGCTTTGGCTCTCCAGCGCAAGCATGCGCTGCTTGGCTCCGACCGACCCCGGAGCCGAAAAACCCGTCATTTTGCCGTTGGCACCGAGCACACGATGGCAGGGTATTAAAATTGGAAATGGGTTTCGGCCCAGAGCGCCGCCAACCGCCCGGGCTGAACCTTCGCGACCAATAGCTTGGGCCAATTCGCCATAGGTTATGGTTTGGCCCGGTGGTATCACAGCTACGCGGGCGAGCACCGCTTGGTCAAATGGCGTACAGACCGACCAATCCACCACATCGCGCCAAATGGGCCAAAAGTCAGGCGACTTGCCCCGTGGGTCGTAGCCGTCCTGATAATACCGTGTCAAAAATGCCGCGAGCTGTTTAATCCACAGCGGTTCGGCGGCCGGTGGCGGCGAGGGCCTGCCCTTGCGCGGTCGTGGCAGAAACGCTTTGATATTTTTAAGCAACGCTTCCTGCGAAGGATGTGCTGGAAAAATGCGTCTCAGCAGCGAGCAGCAATTCACCTGGCAGTACAAAAGCCCGCAATGCCCCCAGGATGTTTCAACAACGCGGTAGCCCAGCAGGGCATGGGGCCGCCGGCCCGCGCCGCCAGCTTTGATGTATTTGCGGTTGATGCTGTTTGCTGCCACTGCCGGGGACCTCTTGAATCATAAAACTCAGTGCCAATTGTCCCATGAGATGCGATACAATCAAGCCTGCGACTCAAAATAAATCTGCAATGCCTGAAATGGACAGGCTTCTGCGTTGCGCCGCCTGTTTTCTTTCGTCCATAACCTTATATAGTATTGCTCGGAGCCTATCTGATTTGGACTTGTGCGCGGTTCCACGAATGGCGCTCGCTCTCTGGACGAGTTGGGCTTAAATCCTTACACTTTGACAACTTGCGCGGCCATGGCCGAACGTGGCTGGCCGAGAGCAGATGCGGCATTTGCGTGCCGGTAGGTTTTTTTGTGGTTTTACGTTGAAAGAGGAACCCAATGGCGGGAATTAGTGCTAAAGATGTTATGGCCCTGCGTGCTCGTACCAATGCGGGCATGATGGAGGCGAAAAAAGCCCTTACCGAATCGGCCGGCGACATGGACAAAGCCGCCGAATTGCTCCGCAAATGGGGCGCGGGCCGGGCAGACACCAAAATGGCCAACGAAATGAAGGAAGGCCTCATCGGCGGAAAAATAAGCGAAGATGGCCGCACGGGTGTTTTGCTGCGGCTGGGCTGTCAGACTGATTTTGTTGCGCGCAACGATGGCTTTCAGAGGTTGCTCCACGATCTGGTGGAACTGGCATTTCAACATTCAGTTAAAACGCCCGCAGAGTTAAATACGCTTAAGTATCCTGATAGCACCGGGCGAACGGTGGAGCAGGTAATTAAGGAACTCGTCGGCGGCTCAATTAAAGAAAACATGGCTGTGACGGGCCTGGCTCGCTTTACCACCACCACCGGGCAAATCGGCAAATATGTTCACCACAATGCCAAGGTGGGCACCCTCGTGCGCATTGATGGCAGCACTGACGACGCCGTGAAGGTGTTGCTGGGTGAAATAGCAATGCATATTACTGCGGGCATGCCGTATGTGCCGCTGGCGGTAGGCCGCGAGCAGGTAGACCCGGCGTTGCTGGAGCGCGAAAAGGCAATTGCCGCGGAAGGTATCACCGGTAAGCCACCGGCCATTGTCGAAAAAATTGTCGCGGGAAAACTGGAGAAGTTTTTCGCTGATCAGGTGTTGCTGGAGCAACCCTTTGTAAAGGATGAAAAAAGAAAAATTCGCGAACTGCTTGCCGAAACGGCCAAGGCGGTCTCAAGCCCGTTGTCGGTGGTGGAGTTTGCGCGGTTTAAGGTTGGCGAAGCCTGAAGCGGCGATTCGCCGGGCGGCGGCCCCTGAAAATACACTCTTTTGGAGCCAAACGTGGCGCGACAGCGATACACTCGCGTTCTGCTGAAAATATCCGGCGAAGGGCTATGCCGCGAGGGCGGCTTTGGCTTTGAAATGGATGAAATCAAGGTGATTGCGTCGCAAATTGCGGCGGTGGCGCAGTCGGGGGTTCAACTGGCCATTGTGGTAGGGGGCGGCAACCTTGTGCGCGGCGAGAGGCTGGCGGGTTCGGGCTGTATACAACGGGCCACAGCAGACTATATGGGTATGCTGGGCACCGTTATGAACGCCATGGCCCTGCAAGATACCCTGGAACATCTGGGGCAGCCTACGCGTGTGGCCAGCGCTCTGCCAGTTACAGCGGTCTGCGAGCCGTTTATAAGGCGCAAGGTGATGCATCACCTTGAGAAAGGCCTTGTGGTGGTGCTGGCAGCCGGTGTCGGCAGTCCATTTTTTACCACTGACACCTGCGCCGCCCTGCGTGCCACCGAGCTTAACTGTCAGGTGCTGCTGAAGGCCACCAAGGTGGATGGCGTTTACGACAGCGACCCCAAGAAGAATCCCAAGGCCCGCTGTTTTGAGCAGCTTACCTATCGCCAGGTTATCACAGATAATTTACGTGTGATGGACATGACGGCCATCAGTATGGCTGAAGAAAACAACGTACCGATCATTGTGTTCAACATGAAAACGCCGGGCAACATCGCCCGCGTTGTCGCCGGAGAGCCTATCGGCACACTGGTAACCGGCGTTGCTTGTGACGCGACGGCCTGAAATGTCGGGCCGGGTCAGTCAGGAGATTTAATCATGCCAATAGATGAGATTCTATTTGAAGCTGAAGAAAGCATGGAAAAGGCGATGGAGCACCTTCGCCATGAGTTGCGCGGCCTGCGCACCGGGCGGGCGAGCACCTCGCTGGTGGAGTACATCAAGGTGGAATATTACGGCACGCCCACCGACCTTCGGGCGCTGGCCTCTCTTACCACGTCCGATGCAAGCAGTATTCTGATCAAACCTTTTGACCCCGGCAGCCTTAAGGATATCGTCAAAGCCATAGAGATGGCTAATTTGGGCATCAACCCCCAGAACGACGGCAAACAGATTCGGCTGGTGCTTCCGGCCCTTTCAGGCGACCGTCGGCAGCAGTTGTTGGGCAAGGTAAAAGATGTGGCGGAACAAACCAAAATTGCACTGCGCAATTTACGCCGCGATGCCAACAAACATGTAGATCAGGAAGAAAAGTCATCGCTTCTTACGCAAGATCAGGCGGAGGCGGGCCGCGAAGAAGTGCAAACACTGCTGAAAAAGTTTGAAGGCAAAGTTGAAGAAATGGTCGCGGCCAAAACCAAAGAAATCACCGAAGTGTAATGCTATACGCCGGTGTGGGGTGCCAGCTTTGCAAATCTGCGTAGCACGGGAGCAGTGCGCAATTCAGCAATATTAAGCCAACGAGCCATCAGACCGTACACTCCGGCCGCTACGGCCAGAACAACGGGCAGCCTTACAATCGCTCCCAGGAGGCGATGCTGCGGCCCAAACCATGCCATGGTCGCCAGACCATAATCAAGCGAACCGGCAAAGAAGATCATAACAGCGGTTGCCGCGACGCAGCGGACGATTAAAGTGACCATTGAGGAAAGGCCCAATCTGCCGATGCGGCGGCGCAAAATAAGCAGCAGCAGCAGGCATTGTACGATAGCGCAAATGGAGGTGCTCGCGGCCAGACCGCCCTCCTGCATAAACCACACCAGCGTGAGGTTGAGCGAAAAGTTCAGTGCGACCATGCTGACGGCGATTTTAAGAGGGGTGCGGGCATCCTGCATGGCGTAAAAAGCTCGAAGAAGAATCATCTGCAGTTCAAAAGCCCATATTCCCATGCAAAACCAGCGGGTGGCCCAGACGGCGCGTTCGATGTCGGCGGCTGATACGCGTCCGCCAAAATAAATGCTGGTAATTAAAAGCGGGGCAATAAGCAGCATGCCTGCGGTGGTGGGCACGCTTAAGAAGAGGCTTTTGCGCATGGCGGTCTGCAAGAGTTGCTTCATGGCGGCCTGATCGCGCTGGGCGGCGGCCGCTGCAAGCCGTGGAAAAATGGCGGTGGCGGTGGCTACGCCGAAAACACCCACAGGCAGCAGATAAATTCGCTGCGCGACCGACAGCTTTCCGAGAGCACCGGCAAGCATGGGCAAATGCACGGTCCAGTGCAGAAAACTGAAAGTGGTGTGGCCGCCATGTCCGTCAGGTGAGAGCCACCAGGCGATTTGCGAGTCCATAAAGGTATTGAGTTGCACGACCGACATGCCCGCAATCATGGGCAGCATGTTGCGCAAAATGGCTCCGAAGCCGGGAATGGCGGTAGTCAATACCCATCGCGGGCGTATGCCGCTGGCCATCATGCTGGGCATCATGGCGGTCATTTGCACCAGCCCCGCCAGCAGCACCGCTCCCGCAAGCCAGTACAGTCGAAGGTGCAGCGGTTCGTGTGCTGAAAGCACCCATGCGGGCACGGCTGCGGCTGAACACATAAGAATGTTGAGAATGATCGGGCTGGCGGCCTGTGCGGCGAATCGGTGGTGGTTGGCGCAGATTGCCCCGGCAAGCGCGACAACACACACGAATAGCGCATAAGGCAACATGATGGCGATCATCGCCAGGGCGAGACGGTTGGCCGGCAGTACATGCGGGTTAAGTGCGGCAGGCACCAAAAAAAGTTCGCCTATTGCAATGAGCGATCCAAGAATAAGCACGAGGCTTGTAAGCACGGCTTGTGCGAGCTTGGCGGCGGTGGCCTCGCCATGCTTTTGCTGCACGTCGCGGTATACGGGCAGAAACACGGCTGTGAGCGCGCCTTCGCCAAAAATTCGGCGAAAGAGATTGGGTACCTGAAAGCCCATCCAAAAGGCGGACCATTCCGTGCCCACG
>JAJXZA010000287.1 GCA_021780285.1 Planctomycetota bacterium | reverse complement strand
ATTGGCCAGCGTGAACAAAGAAATAGTTGACGCCAATGATCGCATTAACCAGATCACAGCCGAAATAGTGAATCTTGAACTTGCGCAGCAGGCGCTTTTGGCTCAAACGGGGGCCATCAACATTACAAATCAGGCGATTTTACAGGCCGATATAGCCCAGCTTAATCATGAAAAGGCGGTGCTGGCGCAGCTTACCAACGATCGCAACAACCTTATTGCGGCCATTGAGCAAATGAAAGTGCAAGCCGCAAACATGATAAAGAATCCGCCGCACACCGGCTACCTTGGCCTGCAGCAGATGATGCTGCCAGGCGATTTAACCAATCCGCCGCCGCCGCCGCCGCCGCCGCTGCCGCTGCTGATGCGCGCAAAAAACGCCCCGGTGCAGGCAGGGCCGCAGCGGGCAAAGAACAATGGGGCCGCACCGGTCATTAATGGTATGGGTATAAATCAAAGTCCGCTGGAAACGACCCCAGCAGCCTACGGCATTTATGACCAGCCGATCTACTTTGGTTCGTATGTGTTTTTAGGGTATCCGTTTATTTATTTTCCGCCGCCATGCGGGGGCCACCATGCACCACAAACCGGAACGATTGATTTTCATAACCCGTTTTCACCGGGCGTAATTCAGAATGGCGGGCCGGGTGTTGTTCAAAACGGCGGGCCTGGCAATGTGCAGCCCAAAACCTATGCGCACCATTAGATAATGAGTTTTGACTCGGGCTTTGCCTCGACGGCGGGGGTTGCGTTGCCTGTGACGCCGGAGTTGATGGCTTCCTGCACTTTCTGCATGAGATCCATGTATTCGACTTGCGCGGTAAGCAGCTTTTTGAGCAGTGGATGCATTGCGACGCTCTGTTGAATGGCTTCTATTTTCTGCTTTTCGGCAATTTCGATAGGTTGCATAGAGGCTTCTTTCATGGCGACGAGTTCCATGGCCTGCTCAAACTGTTGCAGGAGATTCTTGGCGCCAATGTCCAGATCAAGCTGGCGGGCAAGTGTGCGGTAATTCTGCACGGCCGGTTGCTGCGCAATGAGGGTTCCCAGTTTTTTGGATTCACTTAAGAGCATTGATTCTTCTGCCACAATTCACCTCGGTAAGAGCACACTCGCTATCGGCCGTACCATCGGCCTGCAAACCACGAAGTATAGCAGCAGTTGCGATTGGCGACTATCACAGCCCGAAAAAAGTGGAGCGATGCCGTCTGGAACGCGCTTGTTGGAGGCCGTGATATGCTGCATATTCCGGGCGTGAGGAGAAATTCACAACCACCACCTGTGCATGGTACACTGAACTTTGCGCAGGTTATGTTGGAAGCCGCCGGCAGGAGTTTGAGTTTGAGCCTGAAGCAAACATGCGAACGATGCAGTCAGACCGCTCCCGATGGTCGCTGGATTGTGGTATTTGGTAGACGGTTGTGCCGGGCTTGCGCGCATCAGATAGCGGGCTGGACTTCACCCGAACCGCAAACCAGTTCGTCGGTAACTACAAAGACGGTTGCGGATGATGTTCGCTTGTTCAAGGCGGCAGCGGCAAGTGCGGAAGTTGTATCATTGCCGCAGACGGTTCCTGTGGCGGCACCTGCCACGGACGGCATAAGCAGTTTACCAGACGATCAACCGTCCTTTCAGGATGCTGCAGTTGAGCCACAAACCACCGACGCATTCAACAATGATGAAACCATGGGCGATTCAGAGGTTAATGATTCCGCGCCGTTACCGCCTGAAGGTGACAATGGCTCGGACATGCGACTGCTGAATACTGTGCTTCTGACAATCAGCGCCATGATGTTGTTGGCTATCGGCGTACTGATTGGGATTTATTTATCGCCACCGCCAAAATCGGGTGGTCATGCGTCGGGCGGGGCAGGCGAGGGCACGGGGGCCAAATCAGTTGTGGCGCCAGCGAAGGGCATCTCTCCTCGCCAGGCAGACAAAACCGCCTTGGGTGGCCGGGCATCTATAGCTGTGAGGCCACGCCCGGAAGGTGTTATGTCGCCAGCAACTGTAGTGGGGAACAATAAAAGCACGGATTCAGTTATTGCCAATAAAGGTCCAATAACCGCACCCCTAAGGCCGCTGAAGTTACACAGTGATCATGCGGGCAATATCAAGCCACCGGCGGCGGCGGTCACGTCGCTAGTCGGAGTTGCCGCCACTGCTGCGGCCCATCAAACACCATCGGCTGGTTCAAGGGAACTGCTGCGAATAAAAAAGGCCATTGCGCGAGGCGTGGACTATTTGCTGGGGCAGGAGGTGAATGGCAACTGGGAACCGAATCTCAATGGTCGCAGGAGCATTATGCTGGGTGGTGAGTCGGCTCTGGTGCTTGAGTCGCTGCTGCAAGTTGAGCAGAGCCTGCACCTGCCCCAGGTGTATATCTTTAACTCCAGGATGAGAGCTGCAATTTCGTATGTGGCAAAGCTCCGGACGCCCACCACGTATGTTGCTTCATTTCAGGCCAACGACATGAACCTCCTGCCGGCGAAGAAGCAATATCACGATACCCTGCTATGGGATATGCGTTATCTCATTGGAGCTGAAGCAGCCGGGGCTTACAGCTATCAGAACCCACGAGCGCAAGGCTTTGGTCGCGGGTTCAGCCGATGGGACAATTCCAATTCGCAGTATGGGGTGCTGGGGATGTGGGCTTGTGCGGACAGTGGGTTGGAGGTTCCGGCGTTTTATTGGCGAGCGGTAGCATACCATTGGCACCATACACAGCTAAGCAGTGGGGCGTGGGTTTATACCCAAGGCAGAGGGAGTGGCTGGGGCGGGGGCTTTATGGGCAATCCCCGCACGATGACTCCGGCGGGTTTGGCCAGCTTGTTCATCGCGGACTCCTATACTTCCTCCTCCTTCGCGCTGAAAACACAGCCGGATAAGAGCCTGTTGGACGGCCTTTCGTGGGTTAACCGGCATTTTTCACCCAGCAATGAAAATCTCTATGAAATGTACGGCGACGAACGTGTGGCCCTCGCCAGCGGCCTTAAATATTTTGGCAGTGCGGATTGGTATAGAGCAATGGCGAATGTCCTGCTCAATGCGCAGCATCGGGACGGCAGTTGGTCGCCAGGCTTTGCACTTGCCGACCAGGATCGGTTTATCGGCACAGCTTACGCACTGCTGATTTTAGCTCGCGGAATGAACCCTATTTTGATCAACAAACTTCAATACACACCGCAACAGTATGGTTCGTGGAACGATCGCCCCTGGGATGCCGCTAACTTCACCGCTTGGGTGAGCCGCACCTATGAAACGGCCATGAATTGGCAGGTGGTGAATGTGGAGGCTCCGGCCAGGCAATGGGCCGACGCGCCTCTGCTCTTAATAACGGGCAGTCAGGACCCGCATTTTACAGCAGCGGATTTGGTTAAGCTTGAGCAATATATAGATGCGGGGGGCATGGTATTTTCGAGTAGTGATGCTGACTCACCGGCATTTACCAGCGCCATGGAGCGCTACGCGGCGGAAATCGGCCATGGCCGCTTTCAGGTGCGCAAGCTGGCCGCGACCAGCGCGATTTATTCGATGCAGCCTTGGTATCATTTGCGTTCACCCCCGTTTCTGCTGGGTGTCTGGAATGGCGTGCGGTATGTGTGGATTATAAGTCCACAAGATTTTGGAGCGATTTGGCAAAGACGTTCAACGTCAGCGACTGACTATTGGCAGATTCCAACCAATATCTATTTGTATGCGACGGGCAAATCAGGCCTGCAGAATCGTTTGTGGGTTTCGAGCGATCAATCACGACCTGAACCAGCCGTTCGTCGCGTGCGTGTGGCGCAACTGCAGTACGCGGGCAACTGGAACCCGGAGCCAGGCGCGTGGCCTCACCTCGCGGAGCTGGCACGTCGGCGAATTGCGACGCAAGTCACGTTGAATGCCGTTTCATGCGGACGACTTTTACAGCAGCGGCCCATGTTGACGACATTGACCGGCACTGGCAGTTTTGAGTTTACCTCAAACGAGACCGCCGACATCCGGCGTTATTTGTTGGGCGGAGGAATGTTATTTGCTGATGCGGCGGGCGGTCGAGGCGGTTTTGCTAAATCTTTTGAGCGTCTGGTGGGGGAGCTGTTTCCAAAAGAGTCACTCACCGAGGTGCCGCAGACGTCCACGCTTATATCAGGCGCATTGCCTGGGGGCGAAAGTCTTGATAAGGCGGTGTATCGCAAATATGTCATCAGCAGAGGCGATGCGCACAAGCACGTTAAGCTGCTCGGTATTAAGGCAGATGGACGTTGGATAATAGTGTTTTCCGCGTACGATGTAACGAGCGGGTTGTTGGGCACCAATACATGGGGAATTGCCGGCTATGCCCCGCCGACAGCCCGGGGCATTGCGCAGAATGTTTTACTGTACTGCGCTGCCCATGGCAGGCACGGCCCACTGGCCAATTGACGTTATTGATTTGCGAGTGACCCGCATGACAACTCTACCGGTCATTTTGCTCCATGCATTTCCGCTTGACGGCGACATGTTTCAGCCGCAGCGGGTGGCGCTTAGGCGCGCAGGCTATGATGTAAAAACGCCCAGCTTTCCGGGATTTGGAGGCCAGGCGCCATGGCCGATTGAACGGTACACAATGGAGGCCTTTGCGGGCGAAATAGCCGAGCTTATTCGACGTCAACCGGAAGGCAGGGCGATTGTGGGTGGCTGTTCGATGGGCGGCTACATTCTGCTGGCATTGCTGCGCCAATCGCCGGAGCTTGTTGCTGCGGCAATGTTTCTTGATACGCGAGCTCAAGCCGACAGTCCCGCCGCTCGCGCCAACCGCGAAGCAGCGATAGCCGATGTACAACTACGAGGTTTGGAGTCTATAGCCGAGGCCACGTGCAGCCGATTGCTTGCCAGTGCCGCGACGGTCGCGGTTAGAGAGCAGGTGAGGCAAATGGTTCGGCGGCAAAGTGTTGAAGGCTATCTTGGTGGGCAGCGGGCTATGATGCTTCGGCGTTCGCATGTGGATATCCTGCCTGATTTGCAGCAGCAGGCTCTTATCATTGTTGGCTGTGAAGATGTTGTTACGCCCCCTGCGGTTGCGGCGCAGATGGCTCTCGCCATGCCGCGCTGCGAGCTTGTTGAGATCGAACAGGCC
>JAJXZA010000226.1 GCA_021780285.1 Planctomycetota bacterium | reverse complement strand
GCATGATGCTTAGCCCCAAAACCACTGGATCAAACCACATGCCACTCATACCTCTTGATGAAATGCGACCACACCGGCCGCAAACGGGGAGTCCGCGCGCCAGGGATAAAATTACCGAAACTCCAACTTAGTGGCTTTGCCCGGCTTGGAACGCAAGTGTATACTTAAAAGTGTTGTCGGAGCAGTTCCATGAAAGCTACATTTGTTGATTTACGCAAGCGTTCCGGAAAAATTATTGATGCGCTGAACCGGAGTGAAGCTATAACCGTGTACTATCGCGGTCAGCCCAAAGCGATCATGCGCCCGATACGCCGAAAATCAGCTAAGCCGCCTCGGAGCGTTAAATCGCATCCATCATTTGGAATGTGGGCCAACCGGAAGGAAATGGTGAATCCCGGCAGGTATGTGAAAAAGATTCGTACGAGGTCCACGCGTGTTGTTTGACACGGATGTGCTGATATGGTTCTTGCGAGGCAGCGCGAAGGCGGCGGAGTTGCTGGATCAAACGGCGGTGCGGAAGACATCCGTTATCTCTTACATGGAACTGCTGCAGGGAAGCCGTGGGGTTGCACAACAACGACGAATTCGTGATTTTCTTTCTGAATTTGACTTTGCGGTGGTGGGGCTATCAGAGAATATCGGCCATCGCGCCTCGATTTATATGGAGGAGTACGGCCCAGCAAATGGATTAAGCGCCATGGATGCTTTGATTGCAGCCACGGCCGTGGAATCAGAAATTGTGCTTGCAACCGGCAATTTCAAACATTTTGCGCAAATTACAGAGCTGCGCCTGCTGCGTTTTATGGCTTGAAAGCCGCGGGCCGCAAAACTTTTACGCGGTGATTGTTCGATGGCGACAGGCCCCGGCGGCTTGTGGTATTATTAAACGCTGGTGGAAATCGCCGCAATGTGCGGCGAGTAAGGTTTTTTAAAAGGAAGCGAGTTATGAAACTCCATTCACGCGTACTCGCAGGCACGGTCATTCTGGCAGTAGGCCTTGTAGCCCTTGGCGGCTGCTCCAAGAAAGGCTCAAACTCGGCTGCGGCGGGCGGCGGCAACAACGCCGGTGCCCCGGCTGGCGCTACGGCGGCTGGCAGCGATATGGCGGCCACCGCCGCCAACCTGTTCAGCTCGGCTAAAGACGAAACGGCCAAGTTGCAAAGCTCCATCAGCGACCTTACCAGTGCAACAGCCGCCGATGTGCAGTCGAAATATCAGGCGCTCACGAGCGAAGCTGCCAGCTTTAAAGCGGTGGCCAGTAAGGTGCAAAGCACCGCCGGCGAAATCAGCGACAAGGGTGCGGGCGTTTTAGGTGCGGTTGCAGCCAATGCGGGTGCGGCCAAGTCTGCTGTGCAGAACCTGCTCGGCGGAGCCGGCGGCGCCAGCCCGGTCAGCGCTTTACAAAGCGAATGCAAGGACCTTTCGGCATCGGTTCCACCGGTGCTTGCCGATCTTCAATCGCTGGAGACCTCGGTTGGCAGCAATATCAGCGTGGCTTCGGTGCAGAGCGCCGCGCCGACATTTGACAAGCTCAAGACCGACTTAAGCACCTTCGAGGCTTCGGCCGGCAACGCCCTCGATTCGCTTAAGGCGATGAAGTAAGCGGGTGCTTGGCACTACAATAGAACTAAAACGGGGCGATTTGTATGCGTGATGTATATAAGTCGCCCCGGCTATTTTTGCTCGATACGATGTATTGCACGCGGCCAAAATTTGAAGCAATAGTGAACGTCGCCTAACGACGAGCCGCGCGGTTAACGCCGCGTGGTTCGCCCCGGCCAGCGGTAGCGGTGCCGGGGTTCCTGCGCTGCGCCGCAGTTCCACGGGTAATTTATCAAATATGACCGCGTACAATATAAGGCCAGGCAAAGCGCGTAATGCGTTTGCACGCTCTACCGCCGCGCGCCCAGCGCTTATAATCCACCGCATGATAAATGGCGATGCCAATATAACCGCCGATGGGCCGCACGCTGCCGCTGCCCGGTATGCCGCCGTGGCGGTAGACCAGGCGATTGATCGCGAACTCACTTATCATATTCCGCCGGCTCTGGCGGGGCAGGTGAGTGTTGGCAGCCGAGTTGAAGTGCCGCTGGGGCGGGGCAACAAAGTCGCGTCAGGTACGGTGGTGGCGTTGCTGCAGGAGGTTGCTCCAGCGGCTGCGCCCGCGGCCAAAAGCAAGCCTTTGGTAACCCCATCAACCGCACCCGATGCGGCCGGGGATGATAGTCTTTTTGGCAACCTGGGTGATGAACCGCTTATGCCGCTGCCGGCAGAACCGGCTGCCGAGCGGTTTAAGCCAATCGCCGGGGTGCTTACCGAGGTGCTGCCCGTTCCCGCGGACTTAATTGAGCTGGCCCGCTGGATCAGCCATTACTACTGCTGCCCGCTGGGGCTGGTACTTAGCGGCATCGTGCCGGCCGCGGTTAAAAAGAATATCCGCCTGCCATCGCGCATGCTGGTGGGCCTCTCGCCCTTGGCCACCACCGAAAGCCTCGCGCAGGTGCGCACTGGCAAAAAATACCGCGACGCATTTGCCCAGGCATGCAATCTCTTAGCCCAGGGTGAACTTGAGGAAATGCGCCTGGCGCAATCTAGCGGGCTGTCGCGCCTGGTTATTCGCCGGCTCGCGGCCAAAGGTGTATTGGTGCGCCGCAAGGAAGTCGCCTGGCCCGAACCGCCCGGTAACGCAAGCCCGATCGTTGGCGACGCGGGGGCATTGCCGCTCACCGACGAACAAGCCGCCGCAATGGCCGCGTTGGAACCGCTTCTAACCGGCCCGAAGTTCGCCGTGCAGGTGCTTCATGGTGTGACCGGCTCGGGTAAAACGGAAGTGTACATTCGCGCCATTGAAAAAGTGGTGGCCGCCGGTCGCCGAGCCATTGTGCTCGTGCCTGAAATTGCCCTTACGCCGCAAACCGTCGGTCGTTTTACGCGGCGCTTTGCGCGCGTGGCGGTGCTGCACAGCAAGCTCAAAGGTTCGCAGCGGCATCAGCAGTGGCATGCGGTGGCTGGCGGTTGGGCGCAGGTGGTGGTGGGGGTGCGGTCGGCGGTGTTTGCGCCTGCGGCTGACATCGGCCTGATTGTCGTGGATGAAGAGCACGAGCATTCGTACAAGCAGGATAGCGCCCCGCGCTACCATGGGCGCGACGTGGCCATTCGCCGGGCGCAGCAACTTAATGTGCCGGTCATTCTTGGCTCGGCAACGCCTTCGCTTGAAACCTGGCATAATGCCCATCACAACCCGCATTACCACCTGACTGCCCTGAGCACCCGGCCCCTGGGCCTGCAAATGCCCAAGGTCATTACGGTTGACATGAAAATGGAGCGGCTTAAGCGGCGCGGCCTGCATGTTTTAAGCACCGTGCTCGAAGCACATATCAACCGCGTTGTTGAGGCCCGCAAGCAGGTAATTTTGATGCTTAACCGCCGCGGCTATGCGCATTACGTCGCCTGTGCCCGCTGCCCCTGGATACTCATGTGCCCGCATTGCGATGCCACCATGGTGGTGCACCAGGTGGGCGATGCGCCGATTGATTCGCCGCGGCAGCGAAGCGTGGTGCAATGCCATTACTGCCTTACCAGCCAGGTGCTGCCGACCGCCTGCCCTGATTGCCGCAGCGGCATTGTGCAGTTAGGGCAGGGTACTCAGCGTGCCGAGGCCGAGCTATTGCGTAAGTTTCCAAAGCTGCGGCTGGCGCGCATGGATTCCGACGCCATGCGCAGCGCCAAAGACTACCAGGATGTTCTGGACCGTTTTGGATCGGGCCAGCTTGATATGCTCATCGGCACGCAAATGATCGCCAAAGGACTGGACTTTCCGAATGTAGAACTTGTGGGCGTGCTCAACGCGGACCTGGCCATGACTTCGCCCGATTTTCGCGCCGCGGAGCGAACATTCGCACTCATTTGCCAGGTGGCGGGCCGCAGCGGGCGGGCCGGCAAACAGGGGCTGGTGGTGGTGCAGACCATGCAACCCCAGGAGCCGGCCATTGTGCATGCCTGCCGACACGATTACAGCGGCTTTGTCGCTGACGAGTTGCCGCATCGGCAGCGTTTTGATTATCCCCCGTTTGGCCGCCTGATTCGCTTGGTGGTAAGCCACAAAAATGACGCCAAGGCCAAGGAACTCGCCGCCGAACTTGCCGCCATGGTCGAGAACGCGGCAAGCGGCGTGGATGCGGTGGTGCGGCTGCTGGGGCCGCAGGCGGCGCCCATGGCTCGCCTTAATGAGGTGTTTCGGCAGGAACTGCTGTTGATGTGTCCCATGGCCGCGCCGCTGCAGAAGCTTTTGCAGCGACTGCGGCAACAGGGTTTGTTTCGGCAGTTTGCCGGCAATCTGGTGGTGGATGTAGACCCCGTCTCCATGATGTAGCGCTTTGAATCGTCATCCATGTTTTTAAGCTGAAAATGCCGCTTCCAGCGGGTAACATCGTTAATTTATTCACAATATTGCATTTGATTTTAGGAGGTGTATAGTGATTGGTTAACAGCCGCGCTCACCAGGCATTTCGTGAGTTCCCGCGGCTGGAGACATGTTCGTTTCTTTCAAGGAGGCTGCCGCCATGGCTACACTTGCCCATGTCCTGCAGGACAAAACCCACAACACCGTGCACTGTGTTTCGCCGGGGTCATCCGTACTCGAAGCC
Organism: Planctomycetota bacterium; assembly: GCA_021780285.1. GTDB lineage: Bacteria > Planctomycetota > Phycisphaerae > WQYP01 > WQYP01 > JABEVB01. Next base: position 454 of record JAJXZA010000226.1, on the reverse strand, counting down.
ACATGGAAGATGAATGATCATCACATTGGTTCGCTTCTGGTGCTTGATGGCCAGCAAATCGTTGGCATCATCAGCGAGCGCGATATTCTCCAGCGCGTGGTTGCCGACGAAAAAGACCCCCGCCATGTCACCGTTGGCGATGTGATGACCACCGACGTAATTGTGTGCCGCCCCTGCACCTCGCTTGAAGACGCCAGCGCCATCATGCGCAACCGTCGCGTGCGGCACCTGCCGGTGGTGGATGAAGACGGCCGACTGCTCGGCGTAATTTCAATCGGCGACTTAAACGCCCGCCACGCCAGCGAGCAGGAGACAACCATTCATTACCTGCACGAATACCTCTACGGCCGCGTATAGAACCGAACTGGCCTGAAAATGTCGCTTTTGAGTTGGCTTATGGGTATCATGAACCGCATGAACCTTAAGGCTCGCCCCAACCATAAGCTTTACATCG
>JAJXZA010000141.1 GCA_021780285.1 Planctomycetota bacterium | reverse complement strand
CGTGCAGTTCCGTCGGTATCTCACCGCGGTTTTCAAGCGTTTGATAACTTATACACTTAAGCGCATCAAGTTTGTATGGCGTAAGAGCCTGGGTTGGGCACGCATCTATGCAGCGCGTGCAAGTGCCGCAGTGATCGCGTTCAGGCACGTCCGGCTCCAACGGCAGGTCGGTAATAATTTCGCCCAGCACAAACCAACTGCCATGCCGCGGATTAACCAACAGCGTATTTTTGCCAATCCAGCCGAGGCCCGCTGCACGCGCCAGGTCGCGTTCGTGCAGCGGTGCGGTATCCACACAAACCTTGGCCAAAAAATCTTTCTGCAGCAATTCACCCATGGCCCGCACCAGCTTGTTCATCAATCCTTTGAGCACACGATGGTAATCTCGTCCCCAGGCGTAGCGAGCTACCGGCGACGCCGCGCCCCGGTGCGTGCCAGCCGCATGCACCTCCTTCGCGGAGGAGTGCTCCAGCCCCACCCCCACCCCATCGCCTGCGTCTGGGCAAAAGTAAGATACCCCCAAACAGATAATGCTCTTGGCCCATGGAAATGCCGCCTGCGAATCCAGCCTTTGCCGCAACGTGTCGGCCAGGTACTGCATTTGGCCATGGCCGCCGGCCGCAATCATTTGACTGTATTGCTCAGGGTGCGCAATTGGCCCCGGTCGAGCAATACCCATCAAGTCAAAACCGCCATCGCGAGCCAGCATCAGCACCTGCCGGCGCAATGCTTCCGAAAGATAGCCCTGCCCGTCAGGCCAGGGGCCACGGCCGCTGGGCGCTGTCGCGTCATTTTTTTCGATTAGTTGCGTCGGCGCCTGCATTGAGGTGGGTTCTTGAGCGTCCGGCACCACACGCGATGTAAGCAGATTGAGCGAAGCAGAAAACCCCGGCACCGCGGCGGGCGCAGCCATCGCAGCCGCATCTTTGCCGGTTGGCGGCGTCATACCGAGCTATCCTTGGGAACAGGTTGTTTTGGCGTAGCGCCGGCCGGCGGCGTCTGCAAGTGCGGCGCATGGGTGTGCTCATCTTCAGGCACAACTTGCAGCAAATCGGCGGGAGCGGCTTCATCCGCCGATTCAGCTAACACTTCTTCCGGAATCTCTCCGCCTTGCTCGGCGGCTTCTACCTGTACGCGCATCTTCTCCAACGCACTATGGTTCATGCGGTCTATTGTGGGCGTTGGTATCTCATTAATTTGCGGGTCGCGTGTGCTGGCAATCCAGTAGCGCAGGGCAAACCATACCAGCACCACAAACGCCAATGCCCCCCCGGAAATCTCCGCCCACGTTTGACTGTTCATGGCCAACATCGTCGTGCTTACACTTGCATTGAGCATGACAATACCCCCGCGATAAGACAATGCGTATCCAACACGATACACTTATTGTAACCTCGGCCTTGGCTGCTTTGCCAGAGCTTTTTTGCAGATTTACCCTGCAACCGGTTCAAGGGTAAACTTTACCCTCCATCCACAACTAATGGCCCAAAATTGTGCCACTTCTGAGGTAATTTTACCGCTCGCCTGGCAGCGTTTACGATCAAAAGACAGGCAACCCCCGATCGCTGGCGGCCCTCCAAACCATCGCGCCGCTACTGCCCCTGATGCGCAGCCCATTACACTTCCGACTGCCGCAGGCGCTCCACCGCATCTCTAAGAAAGTCCACCTCGCGCTGCAGCCGCTCCAACGACAAATTTCCCGATTCTCGCTCTATCACAAGCGGGCCAAGGTACCCGCGGCTGTATAGAATGCGAATAACATCCACAAGCTCGGCATCGCCAGCCCCCAGCGGAGCCTCCGTGCCGCGCCATGCATCTTCCAACGCAAATCGGCTTTTACGCGCATCTTTGGCATGAACGTGCTTAACCCAAGGCGCCAAAAGCTCAGCCGCTTCCGTCGGCGAACCGCTGCCATACAGCACCATGTTTGCCGGGTCAAAATTCACGCCAAGGTTCCGTCGCTTGGCCCCTTCCAAAAGAGCCAGCAACGTCGGGGCGGTTTCTTGCCCGGTTTCCAACACCAGGGTCACCTCGCATTTCGCCAGCGCATCGGCAAGCTTCCGCACACGATCAAGCATTTGCGTAAATGCCTTCTTTTCGCCTGGCTGCGGGATAAAGCCCACATGCATTGAGAGCAGTCCAATGCCAAGTGTCTGACACACCTTCGCCGCATCGGCAGCGCGGCGCAGGCGCGCCGGGAACATCTTGGTAGGCACAAGGCCGCCCGTCATCTTAATGGCGGCGCGGTCGCTGTAGTCCTCTCCCTGGAAGCTGATCATAGCGGCCGAAAAATTAATTCCGCTGGAGGCCAGGTCTTTTAAAGCAAGCCGTCGCTTGGTCGCCGGCAGTTCGAGCAGCGGAGCAACGCCCAACTGCGCCACACGCACCGACAACTGCCGCAGAACGCGCTGCAATGGCTTTGCCAAATGCGCGCCTGCCGACCAAGAACAAATGCCAACCTCCAAGGGTTGTAATGCCGCACTCATAAACGCCCACGACCTCCGTAAAACGTGGGTAGTTTACCGCAATTGCCCAACTTCGGCGAGGACGACAGCGAAACCGGCCTCATCGCCGCAAGCGGCAACAGCGGCCCCAAAACAGGCCCAGAATGGCATAAAAACGGTATAGAAATGGCAACTGGCCGGCAAAAACATGCCCCTCGATAGCCCAATGCCCCACCTTCCGCACACGCGCCTGGGCACCTATATTACATGCCCGATAACCGCCGGCAGGCCACCAGCTCCGTAACTGCTCTTTGCCGTAACTCTCGACAAATAACTCTGCCGGCCAATCGTATTTTGGGGTATAGGCCTGCGTCTCAATCGCTTAACATCCACCGTTTTACCGCAAATCTATCGCGCGCGGGGCCGCAGGTTGGCTTTGAGTCCCAGGTTTGTGGCCAGGCTCTGTCCTATTGGCACTCGTTGGCGATTGCCCCGAAGCTGGGGGTATTGGCTTAACCGAAACCGGCGTTGCCTGTTTGGAACCGGCGGCATACAGCAACACATCCGCCACCACAGCGCGAGCGCTCTGGCTGGCGTACCCCTTGATGTCCCAAGTATGCAGACCCGTCATGCCGGCAATAACGTCCGCCGGCGAAACAATAACCACCCAGCGACCATGGCGCCTTAACCCCCACAAATCAGGCGCGGTCGCCTGCGGATGGCTGCGCAGCCAGCGCCGGCGAAAATGCACCTTCGTCAGCTTTATCGAGCCAACGGTAGTACCGGCAAATATTTTGTTGGGCACACTTATAGGCTCCAAGTTAGCCCCGGGGAATGTCTCACCGACAAAGCGCCGGGCTGCCCGCATAAACTTCCCACTTCCACCGACCGCGGCCATAAACAGCGTCCCGCCAGACCGCAAATAGCGGCGAACATGCTCTTCCACCTGCCAATGAATTTCAAAATCATCTTTCCCCGCCATAAATGCTACAGGCGTCTGGGCTGCATCGAGGCGGCCCAGGTCCACCGGCGAGGCAACCAAATGGGTCTGACAAAGTGCCCGCATAAAGTCGCTTTCAAACGGCCAGCTCATCGGCTCCGGGTTGACGCTCCCCTTATAACGCACAATCGCCAGATGAATTGTTTGCGTCGGCGGCCCCACAGGCGCGGGCAACGCCAGGGGATGCAGCTTACGGGTCACACGGCGTTTGCCGGTCGCGTAAAAGTAAACGTTTGCCGCAGTTTCAAACGCGTATAAGCCATGGTGCGCACGCAAATCGTTGCTTTGCCAGGCCGCCCCAAGGTCCGTTGGACTATGCACCCACAGCAATCGCAGGCCATTGCTCATGCCCATCAGGCTCATGCTTGACGGCAGGTGAAACTGCACCGAATAGATCGGGTTCTCCGGCGGCAATGGCTCCAGCGAAAAACGTCCATCGCTCACCTGCTTTGCCACCCTGGCGATGGCCCTGGTAAATGCCGCATCGCCTCCATCGGCGCTGGAAAAGATGGTGCCGCCATCATTGACAAACGTTTTGAGGTTGGTCACGTCCCGCGCGGAAAAGTGCGGATCCCCATGGCCGGTGATCAGTAAAATCGGCGCTGCGAGCCAATGCCTCGGGTCTGATCTAATATTCACAATGCGCCAATTCAACGGCTGCTCAAAGGCGTTGCTGATCCACTGGCTTATATTGGCATCATCGCGCGGTCGCGCATCCCATGGTCCATCGTATTGCAACTTGTTAAACACCACCGGGTTAAGGCCACGTGTTAAAAACAGCAAAGCGTAGCTGGTGGGTACCGCGTCGCTCGGCGCGCCGAGCACATAGCCGCTCCAGCCGCCATTGGCCTGGTCCTGAGCATCAATAATTTCGCCGGCTCCCTGACGATACCAATCGGTCTTGCCAATACGCTTGAGGCCGCTGGCCAAACCGACGCGTTCCAAACCATACAGGTAATATAGATTGCGGTCGGTTTTTAGATTGGCAGCCATCCACGCTATGCCATGGGCAATGTCCATGTCGGGCTTGGGGTGCAGGTGCACGCCGCTGTGAACATATTGATCCACCAAAAACAGGCTCGCCAGACCCGCGGCTGTCATGGCTCGCGTTGAACTTCCACCGTGATAACTCCAACCGCCATCCGGGTTTTGACAGCTTCGCCAGTGCTTTTCGGCACGCAGCCAAAAAATCCGCGGAATCTCCATGCCGGCTTGAATGGCGGCCCAGGCCCCAAGCACACCATATTGGCTGTTCGAGTTGTCCCAGTCGTTGGGAAGGTTTTCGTTGGGCTTGCGACCATCCCATGTGTAGTGGTAAGCGCCATCGGCATGCTGCGCCTGCACAATATATTGCGTGCAGCGCCGCACCGCCAACCTGTAAAGCGGCCCGCCGTTCGGGTATACCGTCAGTGCGCTAAGCTCAAGCGAGGCTACATACGTTGCCTTAGGCGTAATAGTCTTCAAAAATTTCAGCGCCGGTGCAATTTGCGGAGAATCGGGTTCCAAACGCGAATCGCCGGTCGTTTGCCCTACCTCCAGCAGCGCATAAAGCGCCAGCGACGTTTGACCGCCCCAGTAGTTGTCGCTCGGAGAGCCGGTTTCCCAAAATTTGCCCGGCTTCTCATGCTTGAGCAAATAGTTTACGCCACGCGAAATGCTTTGGAGTATTTGCCGGCGACTCAAGGCGGCTATCTCCGCAGCCGATACTTTGGTGGCACTCGCCTGCCCGCGGGCCAAACCGCACAACGCCAACACCAGCGCCAAGGTCGCTGGAATGACTATTCTGCGCCCTACTCGGCTTAAAATAACACGCAAATAAGCTGCAGATGTACGCCGGTTATGAGCTGGCAGCAGTTGTCGCATGGCGTGGCCCCATTATCTTGGACTGCTGCGTCCAGTTTGAACGCTACAGTCTCAATGCAGTATTATCGGCAGCAATGAACACCGAACTTTGCAGCTATAGTTTACTTTATGGGACGTTTACACAAAACCACTGCATTTTTGCAGCCATTGCGATGGGCCGTCCCAAACTTTCAGGCACCCAGCACTTGGAGCTTACCCGGATCAATACATATGATTGATATAATCGAAAACATCCAATCCGTTGCCGTCACCGGCGCCACCGGCTTTGTCGGCCAAGCCGTCATTACGCGCCTGCTCGAGTGGCCGCACTTGCATGTGCGTGCCATTGCGCGCCGTCCACATATACCCACGGCCTGGGCCGATCGGGTTCATCCTACCGCAGTGGATATTTCCGACGACGAATGCCCGGCTTCGCTGGTGGCGGCGCTAACTCAGGCTGACGCCGTCATACACCTTGTTGGCATTATTCGTCCCACGCGCGAACAAAGCTTCGCCGATGCCCACATCAATGCCACCCAAAATATATTGCTAGCCGCCCGGCAAAGCGGCATAAAACGCTATATTCACATGTCGGCCATGGGTGTGCGGGCCGATGCGGCCGCCGAATATCAAAAAACCAAATGGCAGGCAGAACAGCTTGTACAAGAGTCCGCTCTCGCATGGACCATTTTTCGCCCGAGTTTAATTCACGGCCCACACGGCGAGTTTGCACGCATGTTACGAGCCTGGAGCCTTGGCAAGGCTCCGCCCTTTTTATTTATGCCTTACTTCGGACCCGGAATCTTTGGCGCCAAAACGCCTGCGCGCATTCAACCCGTATTTGTGGATGATGTAGCCTGGCTTTTTGTTGAATCACTGCGGCGTCCGCACACCATAGGCCGCATATACGATGTGGGCGGCCCGCAACAATTCACCTGGCCGCAGATGTTGCGCCTCGCCTCGCAATGCTTTCGAGGCAAACCCAAGCCTGCTTTGCCAATACCCATTTGGCTCGCGGGCCTGATGGCACGCGCTGCCTTGCCGGGCCTGCCGTTTACGCTCGATCAGGTGCGTATGGCCGCCGAAGATAACTGCGGCGACTTAACGCCGCTGCTGCGCGACTTTCCAGATGCCACGCTCCATCCAATGGCCGAAGCCATAAGCGCTTACGCCGGCCAAATGCACTAAAAATGACGCTCGCATTCAGCGCCGAACTCTCGCGTCGCCGCCGCTTACAGATACTCATCAAATGGTTTGGCCAGTCGCTTAAACTCAGCTGTGGGCAGATGCACCGTGCCCCACGCTTGCGACCGCGCCTTCATAGCCGAGCGGTAATCGCTCACGGTAATGGCCAAAGCGCTGTACCATCGGTCCTGAAATTGAAAGATATCCTTAAACGGAGACTTTTCAGGCTCGTCCGGCCATTGATATAAAAACAAAAACATGGCTGTAAAGCCATCACCAAAAATTTCCTGCCATTGCCGGAGATCATCAATATCCTCGCGGGTTGCCCAGTTGGGCAGCGCCACCGTGCCTTTGCGATTTTGGCAGGCACGGCCTTTTACATCCACCAGCAGATTTTTGCCGCCCGGCCGATACACCACAAAGTCAAAACTTTTGAGTTTGGCGCCTGAAAACAGCGCCCGCTTGGCTTCATCCACCGCAATGTACGGCAAGCCTTTTTTGCGCAGCAGGTCTTCAAAGGCAGCTTCATAATGACTCGAACGTTTGGACCTTGGCCCCATCGCAGCATACTCCGGTTACCATGTCAGCCACTCTGCAATTCGGCGCGAACTTGCGCGGCCAATGCCGCCGCTTCCAGTGGCGCTTCGCGCTCAGTTCGCGTGATTAAATTCTTGATTTTGGCGACGCCCCGCGCCAGTTCCTCCGGCGCCAATATCACCGCAACCCTGGCGCCCGACGCAACCGCCTCCGGCAGCAATTTACCGATGTTGCGCGTCGCCTTGTAGCTGGCCACCGCATGCAGGCCGGCCTGCGCCACCCGCTGGCTGGCGCTATCCCAGGTCGAGCGCCGCAGCGCCATCAGAATCTGCTGCACCGGCTGCTCGTCCGGCAATGCGCTAAGCACAAAAACGTCCGGCGCGCTTAGCAGTTGCCGGGGCAATACGCCCCGCTCCCGCAGCACAATTTCAAGCACCACATCGCCCATGCCAAAGCCGATCGCCGGCATGCTTGGCCCGCCAAACGTTTCAATCAGGCGATCATAGCGGCCGCCCCCGGCCATCGCCCGATTGTGCGATTTCGCGTCGAGTACCTCAAACACAAAGCCCGTGTAATACGCCAGCCCGCGCACCACGCTCAGGTCAAACCGGCAGTACTCGCCAAGGCCGATATCCGCAATCCGTGATTCAAATGCTTTAATGCCGTCGCGCACTTCCTGCGGCCAGGTGCTCATAATTTGCATCAAAGCGTCCGGCGCCGCCGGTTCCGAGCTTATAGCCGCAGCAAAGAGGTCAAACTGCGACTGCTCCCGCGGCGGACACTGCCGCTGGGCGTAAAGCTCGCGGCGCCCTGCAGCGTCAAGTTTGGCCAGGCGATCAAGAATAAAATAAGCGTCGCCCACCCGCTCGGGGGCAACAAACGTGCTGGTAAGCGCCTGGGTAAGCCAGTCACGGTTGTTCCAACCAATGCGAAAATCACCCGCCTGCAAACCAAACTCGCGCAGCGTTTCGATGCACAGCATCAGACATTCCTGCTCGCAGCGCGGCGTTGGATCGGCCAAAAAATCCACATTCCATTGAATAAACTCGCGCAGGCGCCCCTTCTGAGGCTGCTCCGCCCGGTAGCACCGCGGAATGCTGAACCACTTGATGGGGCGCGGCAACCCCTGCGCCTGCGCTGCAACCATGCGGGCCAGTGTGGGCGTAAACTCCGGGCGAAGCGCCAATTCGCGATCCCCCCGGTCACGAAACGAAAAAAGCTGCGACACAATCTCATCGCCGCTTTTAACCTTGTAAAGTTCGAGCGATTCAAAGGTAGGTCCATCCACCTCCAAAAAGCCGTGCCGAACCGAAACGCGCCGCCACGTTTCTTCAATATAACGGCGCACCGCCATCGCTTCGGGCATAAAATCGCGTGTACCTTTCGGTGCTTGAAACGTATTTTTCATCGGTTGTTCATATCCTGTTGTTGCGTTGCTTTCATCATTGCATCAGAGACGCTTAACCCGTGGCCGCATATACACCGAAAGAATAAGGCTCATCCGCACTCCAGGCAACGCATCAGCTTAAAAGCCCGCCGCACAGCTATTTCTACATCATGGCAAACAGGGCCGCATTCACAATGGCTTGTCATAAGTTGCGGGCCGGTTACCACCGGCAAGCCGACGGCACAACAGGGGCGACTCCGTCTCGGGTGCTACCTGCAATAACTGGAATCCGCACACCGCCCGGAAATTTTGCGAACCTTGCTCGCTTGCTTGTCGCTTGCGCTTTATACTCCTGTGCGAGTTGTACTTTAACGAGGCGGAATGTAACGCACAATGACTGCACCCGTTCATCCTTACAGCGATTATGGCGTAGCCCTGCGAACGCTGCGCAGCGGTCGCAATTGGCTTGGCCTGCTGCTTTTTGTTTGCGTATTGGCCCAAATCATCGGCTTTTTGCTTATTCGCTTTACCAATCAGGCCTATGGCAACGGCAACCCGGTGGCTCGCGAAAGCGTGGTGGTCACCCCAATGGGACCGGCTCACCACCCACTCTTCAGCGTGCGAACCGTAACCGGCGGCGTACAGGCATCAACACCCAATCAGGCCCAACCGGGCGTATCGGCCGCGGATACGGGTTTTTCGGATGCAGCTTCAGCCGGTCGCCAAACCATGCAGTCCCGTCAGGGCCGCGAACTTAATTTACGTCCCCAGTGGGCCACCACCTATTACATTGCCGTACCGGTCACGCAGCTTCTGGGGTTGCTTGCGGCCGCGTCCCAGGCCATCATTATTTTTATCACACTGCTGGTGATTTTAATCGCCCAAGCCCCCGGAGTAGCCCATCTGACGCGCAGCTTAAACTGGGCCGTTATTCTGCTGTTTATGGTATTGCCGTGGCAATATTTCTTTCCGGGCTTTCCGGTGCCGGGAGTTTTATATGGCTGGCAGGAACTGCTGCGCACGCTCGCGGTTGTATTTCTATTGCCGCCCGGCCACGGCCTGCCCTATCTGCAGCGCGCGATTATCGTGGTGCGGTATGTGCTCTGGCCGGCAATCGGCCTCCTTGTCATGCTGGTAACCGCCGAGCGATTTCGCGCCGGCGTTCGCCTCGCGGTCGGCCATCCAATTCAAAGTCTAATGCTCGGCCAAAACAAAACGACCGCAGACAAACCAACAGGCTCAGCACCACCCCCACCCGGCCTCGGCACAACCACTCCCACAGGCCAAGCTACGCGCTAAACCTCACGCCGTCGCAACGCGGCTCTTGCCCAGACAGGCGCCAAGTGCTTTTTCAAGAATATCCGCCGCGCGATGCACCTGCTCGCTGCTTACAATCAGTGAGGGGCATATCCGCAAAATATTCTTCTGCGTGGCATTTATAATCAACCCCTGCTCCAACGCCGCAAGCACAACGGGCATGGCGTCGGTGGTGTCTAATTCCACACCCAAAAACAACCCGGTGCCGCGAATCTGCCTGATAACACCATGACGCAAAGCCAGTTGCTCCAGCCGTTGCCGAAGCAGAGCGCCCACCTGACCAACATGCGAGAGCATATCTTCTTTTTCAATGGTATCGAAAACCGCTGCGCTTACCGCCGCACAAATGGGATTGCCTCCCAGCGTGCAACCGTGCGTGCCCGGCTTCAAGAACGCCGCAAGTTCCGGCTTGGCCAATATACCGCCAACGGGCAGCCCGCCGCCCAGCGCCTTGCCCAGCGTCATAATATCCGGCTTTACTCCAAAGTGCTGATGGCCAAAATATTTTCCGGTGCGACCCACGCCCGTCCACACTTCATCAAAAATAAGCACCGCCTTGTACTGGTCGCACAACGCTCGAACCCGCGGCAGATAGCTCTCGCCCGGCACATTGATGCCCCCTTCCCCCTGAATCGGCTCCATAATAATGGCGGCCGTCTCATCATCAATCGCCTCTTGCAACGCCGCAAAATCATTGAACGGCACATGCACAAAACCGGGCACCAGCGGCCCAAAGCCCGCCTGCGCGTGGCCTGGCGTTGCCGACAAAGCGCCCATCGTTCGGCCGTGAAAGCCCTTGAGCATGCTTATAATTTTGGTTCGCCCCCCGCCGGCGAGGCGGGCGAGTTTAAGCGCTGCCTCGGCCGCTTCAGCGCCGCTGTGACAAAAAAAAGCCCGCCCGTCAAACGCTTTGGTTTTAAGGTGTTCGGCCAGTCTTATCTGCGGCTCGGTGTAAAACTGATTGCCAACCTGCCACAGCGTATTGGCCTGCCGGGTAACCGCCTCTACAAGCACCGGATGTGCATGGCCCAAAATGGTGCCGCCGAACCCGGCAAAAAAATCGAGATATTCTTTGCCGTCCGCATCCCATAACTGGGCGCCCTTGCCGCGAACCAGCACCACCGGCAGTTTTCCGTAATTGCCGATCAGCGACGATTCATGCTTTTTTATAATCAGTTGATTCACACTCTGGCTCATGTATTAAATCTCACTTGTCAGTTTGGGCCGTGGCCGCACACACTGCGGCAGCAACGGCAATGCCGGCTGTTTCTATGCGAAGTATATTCGGGCAAATGCGCACGAAGTCAATGGGCCGCCGCTGCGCCTCGCCGGAGAGCAGCGCAAGTTCATCATCGGCAAAGCCACCTTCGGGGCCGACAAGCGCCGTCAGCTTTCCCGTCGCTTCAGCACGCTCCGCCGACAACCCCGCAACCCAGTCACCAAGCCAATTCCACAAAGTCTGTACCCCTGTCGGCTCCAGCACCAGCAGCGAATGTTGCTCCTCCAGTGCGGCTCGCAGTACACTCGCCATGCCGATGGGCGCAAGCACCTGCATCACATAGTCGCGGCCGCACTGCTTGGCAGATTCCAGGGCGAGCCGACGCCATTTTTCCATCTTGCCGCCGTGGGCATCGGGCTTCACCACCGAGCGGCGGCAATCCATCCATTGCAGGCGGGCTACATCAAGCTGGCTGGCCATTTCCACAAGCGTGTCGGCTCGTTCGCCCTTGGGCACCGCAATCGCCAGCGTTAACTCGATGCGCGGTCGCGGCGCCAGGGTCACAGCGCCGGCCTCAAACACCACCTGCCACTGCTTTTTACCCGCCGATTGCAGCATACCCACAACGCTGCGGCCTTGGCCGTCAAACAGTTCCACGGTGTCGCCTTCGGCGAGGCGCAGCGTCTGCGTGGCGTGATGCGCCTCCTGGCCGGCCAGCACGCACGGCGATGCAAGAATTTCTGCGTAAAAACGGTGCCGTTTCATGAGGGCGCTCTCGCAGTACCAACCGCAGGCCGCGACAGCACATACAACCGGCCATTCGGACGTATGCCGGCAACTTCATCCGGCGGCAGCGAATACGCAGCAACGCGAAAACCCATCGCAGCCGCGTGAACCGCCAAATCTTCGGCGCAGTTGCGGCCAGGATCGCTGATCCAGGCAGTGCCCGTCGGCTTAAGCAGCTTTTCGATCGCTCCCAACAGCAGCGGCTGCAGGCGCGATTCGTAAAGCACATCAGATGCGATGATCCAGTCAAACGACTCGTTCAGCGGCTGCCGCCAGTCCATCGTTATACCGCGACACTGTGCCGCCGACAGTTGATTAAGCCGCGCATTATGCGAGGCAAAGCCAACCGCATCCGGGTCGTAATCACTGAAGGTAACATCCCAGCCACCGCACAAAGCCGCAATGCCGGCGACGCCCAGCCCACAACCAAGCTCAATGGCCTGCCGACCAAGTTCCTTCTGCGGAACGCGCGGCGACGTGCCATCCGCCGGTTCATGTCCCAAAATGCGCCGCGCCATCATAATGCTTGCGGGCCAGAGTATTGGCCAGTACGGCAGGTAATTATCCGCCTTATACCGCTCCTGAACGATGGGATCATCCAACAACGAGTCAGGGTCTTTGGGCGCTTCAATCAGCACCTTGCGCGCGGCGATGTCAACCTCATGTACGATGGTCTCAAAACGGCCCAGTTGCCTCGGTGGGCCAACGTTGGCAATCATAAGTTGCTCCAAAGGCACTCCCGGCCTGCGGCCGCAGCACACGCCATGCCTCTAAGTTGGGCCATTACGCCAAACAACTGTTTTACCGGTGCGCCGCGGCATGAGCCGGCATGGTGGCGGCAGGCGGTTGCACGGCGGGGGTTTTTGATGGCAATTCAGGTGATGGCGGCGCCTTGTGGGTTGTCAGCACAATGCTGGCAATAACCCCTATGGCAATCACAATGCTGCCCCCTATGATAAAACGCGCCGACGCTGAAAGACCAAAACCCTCCAGGGGTTCGTCCGCAAGGGCCGATTTCTTTTTGGGTTCAAGCAGCGGGTCATACGCCAAAATTGCTTCGCCCGTGCCACCGTCCTCGGCCAGCTTCGCCGCCTCAATCTGAATGGCCGCCGCCAGTCGCGCCCATGTCGCCGCCGGCATCGCACGCGATTGGGTCAATTCATCTGTCATCGCCGGAGCCGCAGTTGAAGCTTTGGCGTCATTAACGCCTCCTGCTGTTACCGCAGCACCCGCAGCGCCAGCCGCCTCGCGATTGATCTGGCTCATTAACCAGGCCTGCAGGTCTCCCTTGGGCAGGCTCATGGCGTTTTCTCGAAACGCAGTCCGCAACGACCGCTGAATAAGACGCTCCGCTGCCACCGGGCTGCCGGCAAGCGCCAATGCCTGCGTATAAAGCGCGTCGCGGCAGGGTTCTAAGAACTGAATAAAACGTTTGCCGGCGGATTCAATCATGGCGTGGCCGCTCAAAGGATATGATCGTCAACATCTAACAGCCGGCAGATTCAATACACTTGCAGCACCGCTGGCCCAAACCATTATCTTATTGCTGCGGCGGCAGGGCATCTGAAATATCCGCGCCGTCGCGCTGCATATCCTGCACCAAACCCGGGGTCTGCGGAGCAATTCGATACACCTGCTTATAAAGTTGTGCGGCATGGTCTTTCTGGCCGATGCGGTCAAAAAAGTGCGCCGCCTCCAGCAGCAGCGGCACGTTCGTCGGTGCAAGCTGCACAGCTTTCTCGTAGCTGGTGCGGGCATCGTCAAGGTCGCCAAGCCGCACATAAAACCGCGCTACCCGCAACCGATCTGCCGGGTTCTGGGTGTAATTGGCGCGGCTTTCCAGCAGGTTCATCGCTTCGTTGGGTTTGCCTGCCTTAATCAGGGCCCGCGCCAAGTCGGTTTGCACATGGCCGTAATTGGGATCGCGCGTGGCCGCCACCCGGTAGTACATGGCCGCAAGGTCATACTTGTGCAGTTTATACGCAGCGGCACCCGCATAATAGTTGGCCCGCGGCTCGGACGGATCTGCCTTCAAAGCCGCATTAAACTTATCTAAAGCCGCATTGTAATGATTCTGATTGTACAGCATCAGCCCCTGGTCGCGCAGCTTAACTTCCTGACTTTGGCAGCCGCCCAAAACCACACTGGCCAGCAGCACCAACACGCTCGCAGGCACACGAGCCGCGTTCAATACTCGGCCAACCGGGGACGACAGCGAAAAACCAACCATACGATTCATGCAAAACTCCAGCAAAATAACCGCCTTGCTTCCACTGATGGTATCATCCTGATATGGTTTGGCAAGACTACACAGCACCCGACCACCCGCCGCAACACGCCGCCGACAGCATCAGCCAGCCGACGGCAGCCGCCAATGTTACCCCAAATACGCTCCGATATGCCATTTTGGAGCATACTGTTGCAGCTCAGTCACACTGGGACCTTCTGCTGGAACAAGCGCCAGATCAACTCCTGGCCACCTGGAAAATCAACCTGCCGCCGGAGCAATGGCTCCAAGCCTGCCAAACGCACGGCTCGATTCCAGTTGTGCGCCTGCCCAATCATCGCCGTATCTATCTTGATTACAGCGGCCCCATCAGCAACAACCGCGGCGAAGTGCGGCAGGTGCAAACGGGGCTGCTGCGCTGGCTAAAATCAAGCGAACATTATTGCGCAGCGCTATTATCGTCGGGGCCAAACACCCCACCCCTTCGCTACACGCTCGAAGATCACGGTCATGGCTGGACTCTTCACATTGAATCGCAGAATCCGGGCGTCTATACTCCATGATTGGTATATGAGATGATATGACTATGCCTGATAAACTTGTTGCGGCTACTCCTCTGGAGCAACTCCCCCCCCCCACTGTTAACGAGCGGGTTCAGCGGGTGCTTGCCACGCTGCGCCCCAGCATTCAATGGGATGGCGGCGATATTCAACTGGTTGATATCTCGCCGGAAGGGGTGGTGTCCATCCGCCTGCTGGGGGCGTGCATCGGCTGCCCAAGCTCTGAAGCCACGCTCAAACTTGGCGTCGAGCGAAAAATTCGCGACGCCGTACCGGAGATAAAGCAGGTCATAGCGATCGAAGGATAGCCAACGTGACGCCCAAATATACTTAGATAAAACCTCACTTGTTATTGCCTCAGTCGCAAAGTCGGCAAACCACCTTTGCATGGGTTTTCGATTCGGCGAAATTCGTTTATATTGGCTCGCTGTTGTTTGCGGCAGGATCGGTTGAATATAGAGACGTCTTGCCGCCTGTGAAATTTTTAACGGAGTCCCTTATGCCTAACCGTATGCGACTTTTTACCCCCGGCCCCACCAGCGTACCTGAAGATGTGCTTATTGAAATGGCCAAGCCGGTGTTTCATCACCGCACACAGGCCTACAAAGACCTTTTTGCAGCGGTCAACAAGCTTCTGCCGGAGGTATTTCAAACGAAAAATCCGGTGGTAACCATTGCGGGCAGCGGCACCGCCGCCTACGAATGCGCGATGATTAACACCATTCCGCAGGGCGGCAAGGTGCTGGCGCTTTCCAACGGCAAGTTTGCCGAGCGATGGGTGACCATTGCCCAGCGCAATAAGTGCGACGTAACCATTCTTAAAGCCGAGTACGGCAATGCCGTGCCGCCCGAACAGGTTGCCGAAGCGCTCAAGGGTAAAAGCTACGATGCCGTTACAATGTGCCACAGCGAAACCAGCGCCTGCACGGTCAACGACCTCGAAAAAATCGCTGGCCATGTTCGCAAGACCGAAGCCGTTTTGCTCGTGGATGGCATTACCAGCGTGGGAGCCATTCCAGTAAAGCCTGATGAATGGGGCGTGGATATTCTGGTGACCGGCTCGCAGAAGGCCCTGATGCTGCCGCCGGGCCTGGGTTTTTTAAGCGTGTCGGAAAAGGCCCGCAAAAAAGTAGAAACTGTCAACCAGCCAAACCTTTACTTGAGCCTGCCGCACTATCTCAAGAGCCTCGCGGCCAACGACGTCCCCTGGACGCCGGCGGTTACGCTGGTGCGCGGGTTGCACAAGGCACTGGAGATGATCACGCAGGAAGGCATCGAAAACGTCTGGAAGCGCACCAGCAAACTGGCCCGCGCAACCCGCGCTGCGGCGGTCGCCATGGGGCTTAAGGTGTTCTCGAACAATCCAGCCGATTCGGTCACGGGCATTCACTACCCGGCAGGCTTTGACGACAAGACGTTCCGCGGCGCGTTGCGCAAGGAATTCAATATTCATATTGCCGCCGGGCAAGGCTCTATGGAAGGCAAAATTTTCCGCATCAGCCATATGGGCTATGTGGATGCCATAGACACTCTGGGCGTCATCAGCGCTTTGGAAATTGTGCTGCGGCAACAGGGCCACACGTTTAATTTTGGAGCCGGCGTGGCGGCCGCCCATCAGGAGCTTGCCAAGTGAGCTTTGTAAAATCGCAGCGTCTGGCGGCGCTGCCCCCGTATTTATTTATCGAAATAGATAAAAAAAAGCGGGCGCTCCTCGCTGCCGGCAAAGATGTCATCAACCTTGGCGTAGGCGACCCTGACCTGCCTACGCACAAGTTTATTATTGATGAGATGGCCAAGGCCATTTACGATCCTAAAAATCACCGTTATCCGTTTGATGAAGGCGTGCCGGCCTTTCGTCAGGCGGCAGGTGCCTTCATGCACAAGCGGTTTGGCGTGACGGTAGACTGCGACAAACAGGTGCTTACCACCATCGGCTCCAAAGATGGCATCGCGCATCTGCCGCTGGCCGTGGTCAATCCGGGCGATGTTGTGCTGGTCCCGCAGCCGGGCTATCCGGTATATGCCACCGGAGCGGGTTTTGCCGGCGGTCGGGTTTACACCATGCCGCTCCGCGAAAGCAACGACTTCCTGCCGGACCTGGATGCGATACCCGAAGACATTCGCCGCCAGGCCAAGCTGCTGTGGCTCAATTACCCCAACAATCCAACCGCCGCGACAGCCCCGCTGAGCTTTTATCAAAAAGCTCTCGCCATGGCCAAAGAGTACAACTGGGTTATTGCCAACGACTTGGCCTATGGCGAGGTTTATTTTGATGAAGCTCCTCACAGCATTCTGGAAATCCCCGGTGCGGTGGATGTTGCCATCGAGTTTCACTCGCTCTCCAAGAGTTTTAACATGACGGGCTGGCGCATCGGCTGGGCGACAGGCAACCCGGCGGTAATCGCGGCATTGGGGCAGGTCAAAGGCAATGTAGACAGCGGGCAATTTAACGCCATTCAGGTGGCGGGCAAGGTTGCCTTGGAGCATTACGACCATCCTGATGTAAAGCATCAGATGGATATTTACCGCAAGCGCCGCGATGCGCTGTACAACGGTCTTACCAGCCTGGGATGGAAGTTCCGTAAGCCTGCCGCTGGCTTCTTCTGCTGGGTGAATACCCCGGCCGGCATGCCTTCGATGGATTTATGCGCCCGGCTTATAGATGAAGCCTATGTTGTGACCGTGCCGGGCGGTGGCTTTGGCCCCGCGGGCGAGGGGTATTTGCGCATGGCCCTTACGGTAGATGAAAAGCGAATCTGCGAAGCTGTTGATCGCATCGGAAGACTAAAGCTGTAAAATACAGCGCATTGGCTGCGATGGCACCATCGCGGTATACAATGAATATGGCTGGGGCTATACGCGCCAGCATTCAAAAAGACACGGCGTTGATTGCAGTACGGTTCCCAACGACAAGTCGAGGGCGGTATTGAGCGACTGCGGCCGTTTTCACGGGTTGCAACCATAGAAACGCCGCCACAGCCCGAAGGGCATGCAGCCCCGGGCGGCCGCTTCATCGAAACGAGCTTGCATGAACAAGGCCGATCGCTTCATTTTTATCGCCATAGCGCTGGCGGGGCTTATCATGACCATTGTGGCGGGCATTCAGGCAGCCCATCGCCAAAGTAAAAAAGATGCGCTGCGACAAACAGCCGAAGTCAATGATTTTGACCGCTGGCTCATTATGACGCCCCAATTTTTATATCATGGCGCCGACTACAAGGGTGACTCCTTCCCAAACCCACCAATCGTACTTGAGGTGTTCAAGCCCTTTACCTGGGTAAGCCCGCCAACAGCACAGTTTTTATGGGTGTTGTGCAAATTCATCTTTGCCGCAGGCGTGCTGGTTTGCGCCATAAATATCGCCCGCAACAGCGGCACACCGCTGGGATCAGCGGCCGTAGGACTCATACTCGCAACGTGGCTGTGGCCGGTGCTGGGCGATATGCAGGAGGGCCAAACAAACCTGTTGATGCTATTGCCATTGGCAGCCGGTCTATGGGCAGCGCAACAACCATCGCGTCGGTGGCAGATATGCGCCGGACTGCTGGTGGCACTGGCGGTGTGCGTAAAAGTCACACCGATCATTTTTTTGATCTATTTTTTATTTCGTCGGCGCTGGCTTTTGTCCCTGGCAATGCTGCTGGGGCTGGTGCTTTGGCTTTTGCCTGTACCCGCACTGTTTTTCGGCTGGCGGCAGAACCTGACGTGGCTTGGCCAGTGGTATCACATCATGATTGTTCCATTTGTTGTTCATGCCAAGCTCGATTATTACGTTGGCCAGTCGGTATCGGCATTTTTGTCGCGTCTGCTGCGGCATGTGCCGGCGTTTGTGTCGCATAAGCATACGGCCCATCCGTACCCGGTGTACGTGAATATCGTCAGCCTGCCCGGCAAAATCAGCGACTGGATTATTCGGTTGCTGCTGGTGGCCATGGGGCTGACTGGGCTGTGGTGGATGCGCCGGCCGTTAAAAAGCCTTCAATCGCGGCGCTATCTGCTGGATATCGGCGCCATCGCCGCGTTTATGGTTCTGGCCTCGCCCCGCACCTGGGTGCCGCACTATGTGACGCTTATTTTTACGCTTGCCGCAGTCAGCATCATCGCATTTAACCCAGCCACAACGAGGCCGTTGCGAAAATGGGCGATTGGCGCGTTAAGTACTTCCGGCTTTTTGATGTTTATGACGACAGATATTGGAAAGCTATTCGGCCCCGACGGCCACCGCTGGCTCCTGACCATCGGTGTCTCGCTGTGGGCAACACTGCTGCTGTTGCTGGTTATCCTTTGCGATGGATTGCGCCGCGATCCCGACGAGGGTTCGATCATCAAGCCGCCAGCAGTACCCGTCTTGTCGCCAGAGAAGCATCTATGAATAATATTGCCTGTATTGGGCTGGGAAGTAACCTGCAGGACCGCCGGGCCAACATAGACGGCGCCCTGGCCCAGATTGGCCGCGAGCCGGGCATTACCCTATTAAAAGTATCGCAGTATCACACAACGGCCCCGGTTGGCGGGCCTGTCGGACAGCCCCACTTTCTCAACGCAGCCGCCCTGCTTGACACCTCGCTCGATGCCCGCCGGCTGCTAAGCGTACTGCTTGCTATTGAGCATGCATTGGGCCGCGATCGCCGCCGCGAACTCCGCCACGGCCCGCGATTGATAGATCTGGACATACTGCTTTATGGCAATGCCATCGTGAATGAACCGGGTTTGCGGATACCGCACCCGCATTTGCACGAGCGGGCATTTGCTCTGGCGCCGCTGGCGGAGCTGGCGCCCGATATGCTGCATCCCGAGCTGCATCAGACAATTGCATACTTGCTCGCCAACCTGCCGCCGGGGAAGATGCCATAATTATCCTGCTCGCAGGACAAATGGCGAGCGCTGATGAAGCTGCGGCTACCGGGGTTTTTATGCAGATTTTTAACACCATTGCAACCTGGCGATCGCATGCGGCACATTTGTCGCCACGAGGGCCGCGTGTATTCGTGCCGACCATGGGCGCTCTCCATGCCGGCCACGGCGCATTGGTCGCGCAAGCCCGAAAACTTGCCGGCACTGACGGGCATGTCGTGGTATCCATTTTTGTCAATCCAACGCAATTCGGCCCGCACGAAGATTTTGCCCGTTACCCGCGAACTCTGGCCGATGATGTTGCCCTTTGTGAGCGCTGCGGGTGTGATTTTATCTTTACTCCCGCAGCAACCGAAATGTACCCGCCAGGCCAAACTCAACTTTCAATAAACCCGGGGTACATGGGCGATATTCTTGAAGGAGCCATTCGCCCGGGACACTTTTCGGGCGTATGCACGGTCGTGCTTAAACTGCTCGCCATTGTGCAACCCACGCATCTGATTCTGGGCCAGAAAGATTATCAGCAGCAGGCCATCTTACGATGTATGGTGCGCGATTTTAATTTGCCTGTAAGCGTTGTGACGGCCCCGACTGTGCGCGAAGCTGATGGCCTGGCCATGAGCAGCCGCAATCGCTACCTTACTGAACCGCAGCGGGCGGCCGCCCCGGTTATCTATCAAACGCTTGCCTGGGCCGCAGCAGAGATTCGCAATACCAATAGCGATGCCGCTCAGCTATCCGCGGCCATGCGGCAGCGTATCAATGCCGCCGGTCTGGAAACACAATATGCCCTCGCCGCCGACTGCATTTCTCTGGCAGAATTGCGCGGCTCGCTACACCCGCCATGCGTGCTTCTGGCAGCGGCTAAAAATGGCAACACAAGGCTCATAGACAACATGCTTATCGAATAATGCGCCAGGCCCCGGTAACTGCAGCGGCAAGAAAGGCCAATGTTGCGGCTAACTCCAGCCAGGGGTTAAACGCATAGCGATGGATGCGCCCCAGCGGCAGCGTCGGGTGGGCTCTCTCTGCAAGCGTCCAATTTCGCGGGGTCATGGCACCTACCGGCCCACGACTCACGTCGCGCAAGATGTTAGCCATGAATATCACAAACGAACTGTGCTGCGGCCAATCGGTATAAGGCTTGCTCGGCAGCGATGCCAGAGCAAACCATTTAACTTCGCGTGCCCTGTCGTCACGTTCCATCAGCCAAGGCTTGCCGGCCACCTGCAGCAATGTTTGCCAATGGCCGCTCATCGGTGCGTACCAGAGGGCCATCACATGCACCGCTGCGAGCGATTTTGCGCTGATCGCGCGAAGCACGCGTCGAGGCGTCACCATCAAAGGCCACGTTTGCGCAGCAATTGGCAACTGA
>JAJXZA010000094.1 GCA_021780285.1 Planctomycetota bacterium | reverse complement strand
GCATTGCAGCGGCGGGCGTTGGACCTTCTGGAGGTGTGCCCAGTACGGGGAAGCTGATTTTTGAACAATTCGCAATGCCTATGCGGGTGAAATGCGTTTTCTATATAAGGAACTTTGGGTTAATTGCGCCATTCTGGTTGCGACGTGGCAATCTCGCACCTTTGCAGATTGAATATTGAATGTTCAATCTGCAAGGAGTAATTTTCCGCACATGACAGCCCATCTCAATAGCATGTATCGCGGGCGGACTTACCCCATAGCAGGCATTGAACAGTATGAGGTAGCGTATAAAGATGGCTTATTACGGTAGAGTGCCCACATGGTTGCTCGGCTGCATCCCATAGACCGCCATTTATGCCGCGTAAACTGGAACACACCCGCTTATGCCCGCTTAAAGAATCCTCGCTTGGCTGGCGGCGCGCGGTGAACATAACCTCCCACCACAGCGCGGAGTTCGCTGGGAATGGCGAAGATTACATCTTCCACAATACCCACATAGGGGCGCGGGGAGGCAGACGCCAAAGCGGCAGCGACCTCGGCTAAATCAGGCCAGGCGTCCATTTTGTGCGGCGGCTTTGGAGGAGCCATGAACATGCGGGCATCATCCACCAGCACTATATGCCCCGTCCCCCACCGATAAATGGCCGCAATTTCATCGAGTACCGGACATTCACAATCTTCTCCGGCAGTGCCCTCGCCCGACCAATGCCCATCAAGCCAGAATACCGCGCGGCCCGTCAATTTCGGCAGCAGGTTCGGCAGAACCTGGTGCGATGCTCCCAGGATAACCTCGATGCGGCGGTTGCCCGCAAAGCGCTTGGCAGCGCGGGCGTGGTGGGTTGCATCAGCCTCGATGGTTACAACATGGGCAAAGTGTTCCGCCGCCCAGTCGGCGGTATCGCCCAGCAGCGTGCCGGTTTCAATAAAATGCTCCACCGGGTATTTGGCTGTCAGCTGCAGCAGCAAATCTTTGGGTACGCCGGGGTGAACTGATCCCATTGCGAATATCTCCTCATACACCCGGCAAAGTTGCCGCCGCCCTGTGCGGGCACATCTTAGACATCAACAAACTCTTGCCGCCGCTGCTGTTTATGGTTTGGCCCCACCGTGACAGCCTGCACCGGCACCACGCCGAATCGCGAATCGCATAAATCTTCCCGCAGAAAAAACACGTTAAGCATGGGCGTAAAACTCACCAGCTTATACCCCTTGTGCTGTGCAAGCTCGGCAAGGGCGGCAGCGCTGGCACCATAAAACATGGTGCCATCCCAAACATGCTGCGGGTTGTAAGGAACCGTCTTTTTTTCTTCGGCGGTGAAGTTGGAATTATATTCGATGACCACAAGCTTGGGCCGGTATTTCACCAGCGATTTCCACACCCAGTAGTCGTTACCATCAATGTCTATGCTTAGCAGGTCGAAGTCCGGGGGAATGTGCGCGTCGCCGAGAATAGCATCAAGGCTGTTGGGGCCTTCGCACATGATAAACCGGCACATGGTTTTTATGGATGGAAAGGACTTCATGTTGCGCTGGAGCGTTTTGAATTTTTCCGCGTCGCCTTCAATATACAGACCGCTCCAGCCTTTGTGCATCAGCGAATGGGTGTTGCTGCAAACTTTGCCATCCCATGCGCCAAACTCAACAAAGCAGCCCTTAGAAACGCCCAGCCGCCGAAAAATATCGCCAATGATGTAGTCTTCGCCGGCCTGGCTGGTGTCGTGCGCCAGCGGGTCGTGGGGAGCCGGCTTGACGGGTTCCAATAGTTTTTTCATCAATCCCATGAACGTTCACCTTGCCCCGATATCGGGTTGCCGCCCATTGCCAGCCACCCCCAAGTTCCAAGCGTAATTGCCCGGCACACGGGGGTCAACTCAAAAAAAGGGCCGAACCTGCGGCAGGTTCGGCCCTCGTGTTGGCAATAAAAGACTCGCAATCCGCGGGAAGCTTACTTAATAAACAGCATTTCCCGATACGTCGGCAGCGGCCAGATGTCGTCGGCGACCATGGTTTCGAGCTTGTCGCCGACATGGCGTACGGCCTGCATCGAGGGAATGACCGCATCAAGCGCGTACTTGGCGTGAGCCAGCGTATCGCCGGGGGCATGATGCTCCGCTGCGTGCGTCAGAATGCCGATGCGCTTCTGCAGCTCGCTTACCGTGGAGGAAAGCTCGGCCAGGTGTTTGTCCTGCTCCGAGAGTGCCGCCGCCGGAGCGCCGGCCGCCTTGGCGGCTGAAATTGAACGGGCAACCATCTCCTGATGCTTGAGAGCCGCAGGCAGAATCATGGTTTTGGCCATCAGCAGCGTCATTTGCGCCTCGATGTTGATGGTCTTTTTGTAGTTTTCAAGCATGATTTCAAAGCGGCTGTGCACTTCTTTCTTGGTCAGCACTTTGTACTTGCTGAACAAGTCAACCGCCTGCTTTGTGACAATCGCGGGCATGGCATCCACGGTGGTGCGGAAGTTCGGCAGGCCGCGACGGGCAGCTTCTTTGTGCCATTCTTCAGAGTAGCCATCGCCGTTGTAGAGCACCTGTTTGTTTTCTTTGATGATTTCCGCCAACAGGCTGTGCACCGCCTTGTTAAAGTCTTTGGTTTTGGCTTTTTCAAGCTGAGTGGCAATGTAGTCGAGCGATTCGGCCACAATGGTGTTAAGCACGGTGTTGGGGCCCGCAATGGACTGGCCCGAAGACACCGCACGGAACTCAAACTTGTTGCCCGTAAAGGCAAAAGGCGAGGTGCGGTTGCGGTCGCCGGCGTCGCGCGGCAGCTTGGGCAGCACGTTGGCGCCGAGTTCCATATAGCCGCCCTGCTTGGTGGACTTGGCCGGGCCTTTTTCGATTTGATCCATAATGTCCTGAAGCTGATCGCCCAGGTAAATGGAGATGATCGCCGGGGGGGCTTCATTGGCGCCGAGGCGGTGATCGTTGCCGGCCGATGCAATGGCCACACGCAGCAGTCCGGCATGCTTATTTACCGCGCGAATGACCGCGGCGCAGAACACCAAAAACTGCATGTTGTCATGCGGCGTATCGCCGGGGTTGAGCAGATTTTCACCCGTATCGGTTGCCATGGACCAGTTGTTGTGCTTGCCTGAACCATTCACGCCGGCAAATGGTTTTTCGTGCAGCAGACACGCAAGGCCATACTTTTCGGCGACGCGTTTGAGCGTTTCCATGGTGAGCATTTGATGGTCGTGGGCAAGATTGCTGTTTTCAAAAATGGGTGCGATTTCGTACTGCGCGGGAGCGACCTCGTTATGCCGGGTTTTAACCGGAACGCCCAGCTTGTAAAGTTCCTGCTCGGCTTCGAGCATACAGGCGAGTACGCGCTCTGGAATGCTTCCAAAATAATGGTCTTCCATCTCCTGGCCTTTGGGCGGCTTGGTGCCAAAAAGCGTACGGCCGCAGTTGATGAGGTCCGGACGGGCGAAATAGAAATTGCGATCAATGAGGAAGTATTCCTGCTCCGGCCCGACGGTGGTAAATACCTTGGTAACCTCGGTCTTGCCGAACAGTTTGAGCACGCGCAGCGCCTGTTGCGACAGCGCATCCATGGAACGCAGCAGCGGGATTTTTTTATCCAGCGCTTCGCCGGTCCACGACACAAACGCAGTTGGAATGACCAGCGTGGTGCCATTGGGGTTTTCGAGGATGTAGGCCGGGCTGGTGGGGTCCCAGGCTGTGTAGCCGCGGGCTTCAAACGTGGCGCGGAGGCCGCCGGACGGAAAGCTCGAAGCGTCGGGTTCGCCCCTGACAAGCTCTTTGCCCGAAAACTCAAGGATGGCTCCGGCGCCATCATCCATGGGAGCCACAAAGCTGTCGTGCTTTTCGGCGGTGATGCCGGTCATCGGATAAAACAAATGAGTGTAGTGGGTGGCGCCTTTTTCAACGGCCCAGTCGCGCATGGTGGAAGCGACCGAATCGGCAATGCCGGGGTCCAGCGGAACGCCCTTTTTAATGGTTTGCTGGAGCTTTTTGAACACCGACTTGGGCAGACGCGCCCGCTGCACATCTTCGTTAAATACATTGGAGGCGTAGATGGCGTTGATGGGAGTGGTTTTATAATTGATTCGCGGCGGTACGACGCCGAAGTTGGTGATTGCCGCAACCGCGGCCTGACGAACGGAAGTTGCACCCATGATGTAGAAACTCCTTGAACAAAACATTGTTACACCGCCTGTTTTAATGAGCGAGCCGCGGCTACGCCGCTGAACAACCCGCTTGCCGCACCGACCAAGGCGCAAAGCCTGCGCGGCAATGGTACCCTGTTGCTTGCCGATCGTGGGGAAACAGCCGATCTCGAAAATCCAACTTCGATGGCGTAAGCCTGTGTTTCACGCTCGGTCGAACCACCGCCGCCGCACGCCTCCCTTGGTTTGCCCAAGCAGGAGCTCGGCTGGCTGGCAGTTCCGGTTAATTCCCCCGCCGCACTCCATCACGGCGTTTCATCTCTTCTCCGCGTCAAGGGCCGGATATACGCATGCAACGCGCATAACAGCCGCCCCTGCACTACAGCATAGCAACCTTCGTGCCGCCGCCTTAATATCCTTTCGCCGTGGCGGACGCGACAGTGTTTGTCCGCAGCCACAACGGCTCAAAATAATGGCCCCAATAAAGGCCGATGGGTAGCGCCCAGCGGCATATCGTCAGGCCAACGCGGTGCAGCATGGCGGCCTAAGCACCGCGCAAAGCCGCCCCACAACTGCCAACATTATAAGCAGCCGCAGCTTTTGTGCCAGTTTGTTGGGCAGAGCGAGTCCTTGGGCAAAAACCGCCCGCAGCAGGTTGTAAACGGGGCCTTTGATACCTCGATACTCCCAAAAAAAGGCCCGAGGAGCCTGTCCGAGTAATGGCCGGGATTGCGATAGGTCTGAAATGGCCCGTATGCGCGGCGGAGGATCGAGCCGACTCTGAATAATGAGTCTGCGAGATCCGACAACAAAGCAGACGGGGCATTTCAGAGCCACCCCGCAGGGCGGCATGCTTTTTGGCCCCCCTCTGCGGCGCAGCTCCTCGGAGTACCATCTGCATCAGGTACGCCATCGTCACCGCTACTTGAGGCGTGCCAAAAATCATGCCGTCGCAACCCGGCGATTACTTGGACAGGCTCCTAGTG
>JAJXZA010000399.1 GCA_021780285.1 Planctomycetota bacterium | reverse complement strand
GCCCTTATTTAAACGTAATAAAACGACCTGATGCCTCACATCTGCGGGTAACGCCTTTCACCGCCTCTGCACAAATCAGCTTCAGTCAAGCGGTTTAAGACAACGCAACCGGCTCCCGCATTATAAGCGATAAGGTGCAGATCTTGGCCGCGCGAGGTATAATTGAGGCCTCTACTTCGGCTGAAAACCGGGGTAGAGCCTCGTCCTCAAGGCTCTCGCCCGGGACTTGCCGCCTGAAACGGTTAAGGTAAACTAAGAAAGCGTCAATGCCTCTGGCAAAGGCAACCGACCGGGCTTTGGGAAATCACAACCAGGCAATAACACAAACAAGTGGCGCTGGTGTAAACGCCACTTAGTTTTATAGGGGCAAATAAGGAGCCGCCATGAGTAAATTGTCCGGCATGTTTCGCACCCCTGACGGCATCAACCGCTGGTTTACCTTCACACTGGTTACCAGCCTGTTCCTGCTGTGGGGGCTGTTCAGCGGCATGATAGATGTGCTCAATAAGCACTTTCAAGACTCGCTGCATGTAACCAAGGCCCAATCCGCCTTTGTCCAATTCTCTTGGTATGGCGCTTACTTCCTGCTGGCCCTGCCCGCCGGATGGGTGGCACGCAAGCTGGGCTACCGCGGCGGCATCCTGACTGGATTGCTGTTGGCGCTGGCCGGCTCGATCATGTTTGTGCCCGCCGTCCGCGTCCACGCCTCTGAAGGCCTCATCTTTTTGTCGTTTTTAACGGCTCTCTTTGTGGTCGGCGCCGGCATGACCTTTTTGGAAACGGTCGCCAACCCCTACACTACCGTACTCGGCCCCATAGATGCGGCTGTGGCCCGTATCAACCTGGCACAAAGCTGCAACGCCATCGGCTGGATGCTCGGCCCTATTGTGATCAGTTATTTCATTCTTTCAAAAACCGCTAAAGCCGACACCAGCAACGCCTCCCTGTATGTGCCCTATCTTATTCTGGCCGGCTTGGTGGCGTTGCTTATTGTGGCGTTTATTGTTTCTCCGGTGCCTGACATTCACGCCCCGCAGGAAGAACAGGCCGCAACCAAACCCACTCAACACAGCCGCCCATTGCTTAAAGAAAAGCATTTCGTACTGGCCGTGGTAGCCCAGTTTTTTTATGTAGCTGGCCAGACCGGCATTTTCAGCTTCTTTATTAACTATGTGAAGGATCCGGATTATTCGCCGGCGCTGCCCGCATGGATGGCCGACCATTTACCAAAGACCATGAAGTTTCTTCATGCCGGCCAATGGCACATTACCGAGTACGGCGCGGGCATAGGACTCTCGGTGGCGTTTGGATGTTTTTTGGCCGGGCGATTTTCAGGCAGTGCGATCTTACGCTTTGCCAAGGCTCATATAACCTTGGGCGTTTACGGGTTAATTAATACCCTTATGATGGCATTGGTATGCTTGAACCTTGGCTGGATTTCAATCATTGCCCTGATGCTGAGCTACTTTTTTATGTCAATCATGTATCCAACCATCTTCGCCTTGGGCATTCGCGGACTCGGTGAAAAAACCAAACTCGCAGCCTCCTGGATTGTTATGTCTATTGTGGGCGGCGCTGTTATGCCCATGCTCATGGGGTGGATGGCCGACAAATGGTCTATGCGCGTCGGCTTTTTGATGCCGCTGGGATGTTTTGTAGTGATCATGCTATACGGGTTTATGTGGCAGGGCTTCTTCCGCAACGATATGGAGCCTGAAGATATCGGCAACAGCACGACCATGGCATCGCATTAACCTGCGGGTATCGCGTGCCGATGCGCGGCGCCAATGACCTGTGGTTCAATTGCCGGTTCAATGCACGCATACGAAGAACTCGTATTTGGCTCACTGCGCTTTAAGACCGCCCACCAAATTGTTAAGTGAGCCTATGCCCTTGCGCTGCATATATGCTTTTATACCCCGGCAAATGTGCACCGGTATGGCCGGGTCTATGAATAGCGCGGTGCCCACCGCAACGGCCGAGGCTCCGGCGAGTATAAACTCCATCGCATCCTGCCAGTTTTGAATGCCTCCCATGCCTATAAGCGGGATGTTATGCGCTTTGGCCACCTGGCTGTACACCCGGTGCGTCATAAACACCGCAATGGGCTTGATCGCCGGCCCGCTAAGGCCACCGGTCTGGTTGGCCAGCATCGGCACTTGTTTTTCAACATCCACCACCATGGCGGTAAATGTGTTCACCAGCGAAAGGCACTCTGCCCCGGCTTCAATAGCGGCCCGGGCCGTGAGGGTAATGTCGGCAACATTGGGTGAGAGTTTAACAATCAGGGCAGCTCGCGAAACACGCTTTCGCACCGCCGCCACCAGCTCGGCAAGGCGAACGGGGTCGGTGCCGAACGAGAGGCCATTTTTAACGTTCGGGCAGCTTACGTTTAATTCGATGCCAGCCACCATGGGCGCTTCGGCATCGAGCCGCTGGGCAACGTCGGCGTAATCGTCCACACACCAGCCGGGGACATTTACTATGATTTGCGTGCCGCCTTCGGCCATGCGTTTAAGTATGGGGGCTTTTTCCGTTAAAAAGCGTTCCAGGCCGATATTGGCCAGCCCAATGGCGTTAAGCATTCCAGCGCGGGTTTCCACGACACGATAACTTTCGTTGCCTTTGCGCGGCAATTTACTGATGGACTTGGTGGCAAAGCCACCGAGTTGGGTCATGTCCACATAATGAGCATATTCGTCGGCATAGCCGCAGGTGCCCGATGCGGTAAGAACCGGATTTTTAAAATGCATTTTGCCCACCTGAATGGACAAATCAGGTTCTACCGCGGAAGCATGCGAAGCTAGGTGCGTAGTGATTGACGTATTCATGCCCGCCAGTGTGCCATCGGAAAGCTCAAGTGTAAAGCGTACAGGCGTCGGCCGCGTTAAGCAGCAGCGAGTTGGGCCGGGCGTGCGGCGGGCATTGGTTAACCCTTTGTGCGATCGCACGTTGTTCGTACAGCTTCCACACTCACCGCGGATGGCCCAGCCGCGAGGCTAAATTATCGAGAATACCCATGTAATTAATATACGCGTCATAAGGAGATTCATACGGACTAAAGCAGCCGAGATCGGCTCGTTTAAAATAATGCGTATTCATGTATAAAAAGTGGTCGGTCGAGGTAAGGCGCTGCCAATCGGTCAGGGCCTGCTTATCGTGGGCTGCAAGCACGGCCGACTCCAAACGATAAAGCTCCTGCATGGCGTCTGCCTGCATGGCATTGCCCAGCCAGGGGGTAAGGTCGCGCGACTGATCCGTCCACGATACGTACTGTGGGATAGACAACTCTCCGGCCGGCGGTGCGGCGGCCAGATCGCTTAACGTACTGAAGCGATCGCCCAGCGCCAATATCTTTTCCGGCAGAGCGCGTAAAAACTCCAGAATGCCTGTGTCAGCCCGCCAGCGTTCGCCGAAGGTTTCGTAATCCATGCCGACAATACAGCCTGCTCCCTGCCCATTCATGCCGTTAAGCCAGGCGGCATATTTTTCGGCGGTGAGCGGCCATTGGCTCCAAGACTGTGTACCAAACCGCTGGGAGATATCCTCGCTTAACCTATAGTGCCTCAGCAGGAGAACGGTTTTGCTGCGGGCCACCTGGTAAAGATCGGAACTCTTGCGCGAGCCAAGCACGCCTTCCCACCCTTCGGTAAGCACGGCCATAAAGCCCATGTCGCTGGCAAGATGGCCGATGTCGTTGTTGTACACCAGATTGCTGTTGCGAAACACCCGCGGCTGCTGGCCAAACAATCGCTTGATGGCGGCTGCGTGCTGTCGCACCTGGCGTGCAAACTCGGCAGGCGAGTAAAGCGCCGCCAGGCTGTGAAAGGCAGTCTCGCTTAAAAACTCAACTGAACCGGTCTGCGCCAGCGACTGAAAAGATTCAAGTGCATCGGGCGCAAAAGCCTCCATTTGCTCCAGGGCCGTACCGGTGATGCTGAAATTGATTTTTACGTCCCGGCCCAAGCGGCGGCAGACATCAAGCAGCACCCGGTTTGCCGGCACATAGCAATTGCGGGCCGCCTGCTCCATTGCAAAGCGATTACCCAGCCGATCAAAATAATCGGCATCCGCCTGAAAAACACTATAGCGATTCAGGCGATACGGCTGATGCACCTGAAAATAAAGACTGATGGCCCCCATGACATCGGCTCCCACTGGCGGCGTCTGGAACTAAACGCCCTTCTTCGGACATGACGGGCCTTAAAGGCTGCCGGCCTGCCGCAACATGCCTCCATCAATAAAATAAGTTGAGCCGGTGACGTAACCCGCTTCATCCGAAGCCAGGTAAACCGCCAGCCCGGCAACCTCTTCGGGCTTGCCCCAGCGATGCAGAGGAATTTCGGCCATGAGAGCATCTTCAATTTGCTTGTTGGCCTCAACATCGGCGTCAATCGGGGTGAAAATAGCCCCCGGCCCGATGTTGTTGACGGTAATGTTATGCGGCGCCAGCTCGATGCTGATGGTTCGCGTAAGCATCCGAATAGCTCCCTTGCTGGCACAGTAGGGTGCATTGGTGGGCATGGGCAAATCTTCATGAATCGAACTGATATTGATGATGCGCCCGCCCCGCCCCTGAAGAATCATCTGTTTTGCTGCGGCCTGAGCGCACAAGAATGGTCCCTGCAGGTTGACAGCCATGATTTTCTGAAACTTATCCAGCGGGAACTCGGTGAATGGTATCTTGTACTCAATGCCGGCATTGTTCACCAGAATGTCCAGAGAGCCGAAGGTTTTGACCGTGGCGGCCACAAGGTCGGCCACCTGCGCCGGGTCTGAAACATCCGCTGCTACCGCCAGCGCCCTGCCGCCAGCCGCCTTAATGGCGTTGACAACAGGATCAGCCGTGCCCGGCTTACCCACATAATCCACAACAACCGCGGCCCCTTCGGCCGCAAACCGCTTGGCAATACCCGATCCTATGCCGGTGGCTGCCCCGGTAATAACCGCTACTTTATTCTGTAAACGCATTGCACACTTTCCTTGAAAAAACATCGCACCGCTCGCTTTGGCCCACACAGCCACGCGGCGGCAAAGCATAAGCCTATAAGCCTTGCCAACAACAATCAAGCTAACAGCGGCTGCACATAAGACAGGGGCGTGAAGTACGTTTTCACAACAAT
>JAJXZA010000019.1 GCA_021780285.1 Planctomycetota bacterium | reverse complement strand
ACCGCCCCATGCCGCACGGCACACCTGAATAGAACAAATGGTCCCATTACCATGGGCCTTACCTCACACCTTGGGTTGCGGGCATAGCCCGCGCTATGCCGCTGCGATACAGGATAATATCGCGCTGTAGTACTATAACTAAATATCATTGAATTTTGATGATGGCATCATCAAAATTACAGCATGGTCTACAAGCCGCGACTACTTGCGCAAAAGCTCCACAGGTGCTCGCACGATTTTCTGTGGTTTTGGTTGCCGCCGAAATCCGCAAGCTCTGCGGCGCCGGCGATATTTCACTGGCGAAGTTATTCCGGCCCGGAAGTGGACATTCTTTTGTAGCGCGATGGGCGATTCTATTCTATTGAGATTAAACTAGGTTCTGTCTCAAAACTCCGGTGCGGCCAGATTGCGGCTCCAAGCGGTCAGATGCAAGGACACGGGCCCGAAGCATATTGGGTTAATATGGTAAGGGCCGAGGACGCCGCAGATGACCGCTTGGAGCTGCAAGATGATCCCGGCGGAGTTTTAAGACAGAGCCTAGCCTCCCAGCCTGGGCGAGCCCATGCGGCTGGCATCGTAGCCTTTCGCAGCCGCTATCCAAAATTGAAAGTAGCGCCGGGACTTGTGCTGGCTCCTACGGAGCGCTGTTTGCAAATTTCCCAAGACGACTACGCACTTCCCTGGGATTGCCAGTAGCCGCCGCCAGGGCAGCAGCCTATGATAAGTACCGCTTGGAAATAAGCGACATCAGCAAGACATGCGTTATGAGAAAGCGAATCATTAGCCTAGTGATAGCGGCGACATGGATGCCGGCGGCAATTTCGGCCTCGAATAGCGCCGCCGGGCTGCATCCGCCCGCGGCAACACTGCCGGGCACGAGGCAGCCCGAAAAAGCACCCGCAGCCATCACCCGCGCCATCGCCGATTTGGCCAGCGCCCGCTGGCGCACGCGGCATAAGGCGCAGCAATTCCTGCTGCTGCACGGCCGCCGCTATCTGCCGCTGCTGATCCGATCGCTCAAGCACGCCGCCAGCCAGGAGCAGGCCGATCGGCTCAAGAGCATTGCATTGCAGTTTTACCTGAGCCAGAAGTTTCCGTCGGATGGCCCGGCGCCGTTTATCGGCATTGAGTTTATGATCCGGCCGCTGCGGCTGCATTTGCCGCACCACCACGGAACGCTTAATGCGGCATTTGTCGAGCAATTGTTGCCGGGGTTTTATGCCGCGCGTGTTCTGAGTCCCGGTGATTTGATTGTTGCCGTTGGCCGGCATTGGCTCACATCAGTCAGCGAGGCCGATGATTTTAGGCAACTGGTGCAGAGCCATAAGCCGGGCGCGTTTATCACGCTAACGGTATTGCGCGGCGGCAAGGAGTTAAAAATACCGGTGCGCCTGCATGGCATGCCCGATAATCCGCAAGCCCAGCAGGACGAACTCAACCGCCGGGCCATCGCTGCGAAGCGATTTTTAGTCCGTTTTGGTCAATAGTGTCGGGCGCAGTCAACGACCGAGCTACTTCATTTTTTAAAAACCATTTGACGCAGGCACAACTTAAAGAGTACGATGCCAGTTAATGTAAGTAAGTTAGCTAACTTACTCTTGGCTAACATAGGAGTTAAACGATGGCTGCTTCCCGGAAACGCTTGGATCTCGTTGCTGCGGCCAAGGCCCTGATTCATCGTCAGGGCTATTACGCGACGACACTGGCAGACATTGCTCATACGGCGAAAGTGCCGGTTGGTAATGTGTATTACTATTTCAAAACCAAAGCCGACATCGCCGGGGCCGCCATCGTGGATTACCGTCGCTGGTTTACCGATACGCTTAAGCAACTGGATGAACTGCCGCGCCCGGAGCAGCGTATCGCCGGCTTTTTGGACATACCGCTGGCGCATCTGGCCCAATACGCATCGAACGGGTGCCCAATAGGCAGTCTGTGTCAGGAATTTGGTAAATCAGAAGATGTTCTGCTGCAGCGTATCGCAGCGATTTTAAGTGATCAGGTGGCGTGGATCGCCGAGCAGTTCAGGCTGCTGAATCATGCTGACCCGCAAGCCGACGCCTTGGATTTTATCGCCCGGGTGCAGGGTTCGATTCTGTTGGCCCAGGCGCTGCGGAAAAAAAATATTCTCGCAGATGCTATACAGCGACTGCGGCGCGATGTGCTTAAATAAGTCTTTGTTCTGCCCGCCGGAACCGACGTATCGGTTGCGGCGGATGAACTTTTTTAGAGGAGTGTTTCAATGAATAGTCTTGCAGCCGAACTTGACAGCTTTAAGGCGCAGTTCCTGGCGAAGGCTCCCTCCGAAGCCGTAAAAAAAATGATGGAGGCAAACGCCGCGCTGGAACAGGCAAACCTGCCCGCACGGGCCGTGGCTGTCGGCCAGCGAGCACCGGACTTTGCGCTGCCGGATATAAAAAATACTCTCGTGACGCTTTCGTCGCGATTGGCTCGTGGGCCGGTGGTGGTCAGTTTTTATCGCGGTACCTGGTGCCCGTACTGCAATATTCAACTACGGGCGCTGGGGCAGTCGCTTGATGCGATTGAAAGTCTGGGTGCCGAACTTATCGCCATATCGCCGCAGACGCCGGACAATTCGCTCTCTACTGTAGAAAAGAACAGCCTTCGCTTTACGGTCTTGTCTGATGTGGGAAATAAGGTCGCGCGGCGGTATGGGCTGGTATTTACTCTCGCTGAGTCGCTGCGGCCGCTGTATAAATCGTTCGGCATTGATATTCCTGCAAGCAATGGCGACGAGACTTGGGAACTGCCCCTGCCGGCCACGTATGTTATAGACCAGCAAGGGGTGGTGCGGGCGGGCTTTGTCAACGCCGACTATACCCGGCGCATGGAACCTGCTGACATCATCGCCTCACTTAAGTTGCTGCAGACTGGCTCCTGACGAGCCTGGCGACTCCGCGATTGTTCGTTAAGTGTTGACCGCTCTGGACGGGTTGGCTCCCTGTGTACGGTAGCGATAGGGCGGGCGGCTGAAACCCCGCTGAACCCCATAGACCAGCCGCCCGCCCGTAGCTTTTGCGCAAGCGCGGACCGCGGTTCGTGACATTTGGGCCGGATTGCGTTATTGTTCCGCGGGTTGCCCGGCGCAACGCCGGGCGAGTTGGTTTTTTAAGTAAAAGGAGTAAACATCATGGCCGACGACCTTACCAATCCTAATCATCCGGGTATGCCCCAGTCGCAACCCAGCGCGCAGCCGCAATCCAAGGAAATGCACCTGCAGATTAAAAAAGACAAAATGGTCAGTGTGTTCAGCAACGTGGCGGCCATCACCGGCACGCATGAAGAATTGTTTCTGGATTTTGCCGTCAATTCGCAAAACCCCGAGCAGCCCAACACTGTGGTGATGGATGTAAGCACCCGCGTGATTATGAGCTATTACGCCGCCAAGCGGCTGGCGCTGCAGCTTAGCCACGCCGTCCAGAAGCATGAGCAGATGTTCGGCCCGTTGGAAATTGACCCGGGCAAGCGCATCAATCAGCAACGGTAACGCTGCGGCGGCAAAGCTCGCCCGCAATTCGAGGCCCATACCATGACCAAGCTCGATCGCCTCGTTGAGCAATGGCTCCAGGCAGAAGTCGCCTTCGGCGTGTTGGAAGTTCCCATACCCAGGGCCAAGGTCCAAGCCCTGCGCGAAAAAGCCAGGGTCGTGGCCGGCCAGGCGGCTGCCGCCGCCAAAGCCGCCACCGGGGTTCGCCCCCCGGCAACTGTTGCGCCCCGCGCAGCCGCGCGTGCGACGCCCGCGCCTCCTGCCCGGCCGGCAGCCAGTGCCGCAATCCGGCCGGCTCCCGCGCCTGAACCCATTACGCTAAAACTCGCGACGCCCATCAAAGACCTTCCACCGGCGCCCGCGGGCAAACTTGCCGATGAGCCGCAACTTTCGCCTGAGCAAAAGCAAACCCGAATGGCTGAGCTTGAGAAGGCGGCGATAGCCGAGCTTTCCAAACATCTTGGCGGCAGCGCCAATCGCGTGGTGTTTGGCGAAGGCGATGCCGCCGCAAGCCTTATGTTTATCGGTGAAGGCCCCGGCGCTGAAGAAGACGCCACCGGCCGCCCGTTTGTAGGCCGTTCGGGCCAACTGCTCGACAAAATGATTGGCGCCATGGGCTTTACCCGCCCGCAGGTTTACATTGCCAACATTACCAAGCTGCGCTGCGCCGAGCCGGACCCGATGAACCCCAATC
The DNA here is from genome assembly GCA_021780285.1 of Planctomycetota bacterium. GTDB lineage: Bacteria > Planctomycetota > Phycisphaerae > WQYP01 > WQYP01 > JABEVB01. The sequence goes on along the minus strand of JAJXZA010000019.1, from coordinate 923 downwards.
GCCTTAAAGATCGCCCGCCCACCAGCGAGGAGGCCGCTCTCGGTTTGCCGTGGCTGCATCAGCAAATCGCCATCATTCAACCCAGGGTTATTGTCACTCTGGGCGCGGCGGCGCTGTGCTTTTTACGCGGCCAGAAGCTGCCGGTAACGCAGGTTCGAGGCCAATGGCTCGACTACCGCGGCGTACCGCTGATGCCCACCTTTCACCCGTCGTATGTGCTGCGCAATTACACCACCGAAACCCGCGCCAAGGTCTGGAGCGATCTACAACTCGTCATGCAAAGGCTTTCACCGGGCTGAACTATCGCCGCTGGCAGGTGCCCGCTCTGGGATTTTAATGATGCTCTATACGCACGCCCGTCGGCCAGGGGCCGCGTTTGAGATATTGCCCGTCCTTGATACTGCGCTTAAAAATGTAATCCCAAAATGCCAGGCTGGCGCGCTCAACCTCGGTGGCAATTGCATTGGCAGCGGCGGGGCTGGGCGGGTTTGGATCCAGCCGCCGCGCCGCGGCGTTAAATTGAAATGAGTCATGTGTGGCGCCATCCATCAGCAGCAGAAACTTTTTCCCCGGCGGACTCTTGCTGAACGGTTGCTCCCGCCACCGGTAACCCTCGCCGGAGGGCGGGTTGTCGCGCGTGCCGGTGATGACCAGCATGGGCAGGTCGCCGGCCGCGCCGGCCTTCCGGTTTACGCGCACCAGCGCTTTATCGCCGCTGCCCGAGATGATTTCAACCGCTTTGATGCGACTGTCCGGCAAACCCGCAAAATGACGGCCCGGCACCACCAAAACCCCCGACATCATTTCAGTGGTAAACGCCCCGAACGAATGGCCCGCCATGCCAATTTTATGCATGTTAAAACGCCCGCGAAACTGCGGCAGGTGCTGTTGTATCGTCGGCAGGGCGCTAAGAAGTTCTTTTA
>JAJXZA010000243.1 GCA_021780285.1 Planctomycetota bacterium | reverse complement strand
AATCGGCAACCCGCCCTTATTTAAACGTAATAAAACGACCTGATGCCTCACATCTGCGGGTAACGCCTTTCACCGCCTCTGCACAAATCAGCTTCAGTCAAGCGGTTTAAGACAACGCAACCGGCTCGCTCTTGCAAGGCGGGGCGTACAGGTGTATAACGCCGCTATCAGAATGGTGTCACTGCGGCAAGGCGTTCAGCAGCAGCCGCGGCAAGAATATTGAGGTGTTGGGGTTCGGATGGGGCCAAAGCAGGCAGCCGTGAACATTGCAAGCGTGGCCTGGCTGCCGCCATACTGCGTGGGGGTCGCGCGACAGAAGCAAGGAGCCAAGAGGTGAATCAGACAATCGCCCATGAAGGTAAAGCCGGCGGGGCCGCCGCGGGCGTGGTGTATGTGTCGTACGACATCCGGGGGATTCAGCAGAATATATTTGCGGTTCCGCGGCTGAAGTACATAGTAGGAGCGAGCGCCTTGATTGCGGAATTTGGGAGGGGTGGCTAATGCTGATTATGGGAGATATATCAGGAATCCAGGATTTCCTGTTTGATATTCCCAGTTCGGGCGGTGGTCAGGCCCGCATGCTGCGAGCCAGGTCCATACGGCTGCAGATGCTCGCCGATTGTGCGGCGCTTAAGATGCTGCTTAGGCTGGGGCTTTCGCGCGAGAGCCTTCTCCTCTGCGCGGCGGGCAAGTTCGTCATTAAATCGCCCGATGGCTTGGGGGACAAGGTCAGAGCTGCAGCTCTCGATATTGAGGATTTGGTGCTGCGGACGTATGCGGGTCGGCTGCGTTTTGCATACTCAGTGGCAAGCAATGGCACAGTAGCGATGCAGTATGATGAGGCTTTTCGGTCGCTCCGTTGGCAGAAGCTGCGGCCATTTGCGCCGGTCTTGGCTTCTGGCAAATGGGATGTTGGGCGGCTTTGCTTGCGCGAGGCTCCGGTGCGTGCTGCTGAGGCCGAGGCGGACAGGGAATTCGGCAGGCAGATAGTCACCCACCGATTTATTTATCTTTGCGAGAGCGGTCCAGAGGCAGGCCGGGGCGCCGCGAACCTGCTTGGATTCAGCCCCATCTTTTCAGATACCGCAACGCCCCCGGTTGAGGCGAGGGCGTTTTACACGCTCCAGGGGTTTAAGACCGTCGGAGCCGCCGGTGGGCTAATCGAGTTTCCGTGCCCGGCCAGGCACGTGCCATCCACCGACTCCGGGGAGCCTCTTGAGTTTTCACAGATAGCGAACAGGGCTGCAGGGGCCGACTACCTCGCCGTGCTGAAGGCCGACGCTGATAATCTTGGGGCGGCAGTCGGCAACCGGCTTCGGAATGCGAATGACTTGGACGGACTCAAAGAGTTGAGTGTTCGGCTCCATAACTTTTTTGCCCGCTCGTTAAACGATGATCTCAATAGCCCTCGATGGCAGCATATCTATTGCATCTTCGCGGGCGGCGATGATCTTCTTCTCGCAGGCCCCTGGGACGCCATGCTTGCCTTCGCCTCGGCGCTTAACACAAAGTTTTGCGCCGCGTTCAAGGCTGACGGGCTTACTCTCAGCGCGGGCATTTCGATATGCAAGGCCCGCCGCCCGATTCGTTCGGCCGTGCAGGAGGCGGATGAGGCGTTGGACCTTGCGAAAACGAGGCCGGCCGCTGGCGGCGGAGCCCGTAAGAATCAGGTATGCGTGCTTGGTGCGGTGATGGGTTGGCCGGCATTTGCCGACCTGCTCCGGCGTGGTGGAGAAGTATCGAAATGGGTGCAAGAGGACGTTGTGAGCCGCGGGGCGCTTCGTAACATATTTGATTTGGCCCTCCTGCGCAACGGCCAGGGTCGGCAGTGTAAAGGGCTCGCACCCAAGCTTGCGACGTCCCGCCTGGCGTACCACATCGGCAGAAATTTTGGGCAGAAAGGCGGGGCGGGCAAGCCCCAGAGCCGGCAGTCGCTGGAGTGGGCTAAATCTCTATTGGCCGCGTTTGATGGCAGTCCGGGCGTGGCAGTTGGCGGTGGCGGCCTTGGGACGCTCATTCCGCTTTTAAGGTACACCTTGTTGGCGACCAGGCAGAAAGATAAGGGGTTCGAAGATGCAATTCCATAGTCCATCGGGCGGCGGGCGCGGCGGACCACCGGGCGGCGCGCGGCAGGGCAATTATGGTGGGGGCGGTCCGCCGAGTTTGAAGGTGGAAAGCCTTTGGCCTGGCTACCTGAAATCTGGTTATTTCGACCAAGAAGGCAACCTGAGGGCAGAGTTTGTTCTGCGCGAAAATGTTGGGAAACTTGCGCGCCAGGTCGAGATTGAACGACTAACAACCGGACAGTTGCGGCGTTTTTTTGGCCACGCGCGGGGCATCGAGCAGCGGCTTAAGCTGGGGCAGCAGACTTGGGAATCGCTCCGGCCGGAGTTCCTTAAGCTTGATGTTGCGGCGGAGGATGCACGGGGCAAAAAGCCATCGCCGAAGATTCCAGAGATCTTTTATGATTTTATTAAGCGTAATGTTGCGGCGGTTAAAACAGAAAGGGAATTCCTGCGGGGTTTTCTGCCTCATTTTGAGGCGCTCGTTGGATTTTGTTCGGGCAAGCTATCAGATAGGAGTTGAATGCCATGATTCTTAAGGACTTGTGCCAAGTGGATGGACAAATGGAGGTGCTCAGCGGGCTGCGGATCGGTGGCAGCGATGACATGCTTCAAATCGGGGGGACTGATTTGACGTTTATTCGCGATCCGGCAAGCGGACTTCCCTATGTTCCCGGGTCGTCAATCAAAGGTCGCATGCGGGCTGCTCTGGAGAGTGCGCTGGGCAAGGGTGATAGCGAGCCGTGCCGCTGCGCCCAGCGTAACTGTCCAATCTGCGTGGTGTTCGGCCCCCATCAGAAAGCAAAACACGAGCTAGGCCCAACGCGGCTGATCGTGCACGACGGGCTTTTGGTACCCGGCTGTATCCCGGTGTTTGAATCCAAGACTGAAAGCGTTAACAACCGCTCGACGGGAGCCGCAAAGAATCCACGTACGCTCGAACGCATCGCTCCCGGTGCCAGGTTCGTCTTTCGGCTTGGAATAAAATTCTATGATTTGGACGAGAAGTTTTCCTACGATAACAAAGACAAGAAGCCGGTCACGGGGAAGGACGCGCTGCTCGAAGTCGTATACCACGCGATGGATTTGCTGGAGACCATGGGGCTTGGTGCTGGTACCGGCAAGGGCTATGGAGAAATTCGTATCGTGGGCGATAAGTCGTCTTGGGGCGGTCTGCAAAGGCGGCGCAGTGTGAATATCGTAGCGGTGCCTGCCTAAACGGGGTGTCTATGTATAAGCCCATTGAGCTGCGTATGAGGCCGTGTGCGCCGTGGCGCACGTATTGGCGGGCCGACACGCTATTCGGGTCGCTTTGTTGGATGTGTGCGCACACGCGTGGTGAGCAATTTCTGCGAGATCGTTGGATTGACCCCTGCATCGAGGGCCATCCGCCGGTCGTGTTCTCGGATGGCTTCCAACCCGGCGTATTGCCGGTGCCCGCCTGGTTCAGGTATTTTGACTGGCCCGCGGAGATCCGCAAATCAGCTGGTGCCTCCTCTTTGGTCTCCGTCGCCGGGATGGAGGATGTTCGCTGCGGAAAAGCGGTTGACTACGGCCTGCTAAAAAAGACTGCGGTGCGGTCGGTAGCGAAGCTTCATAACACATTGGATCGCTTGACCGGTACCACCGGCGAGGAGGGGTCGCTTTTTGAGATGACGGATCTCGCCTACGCAAACGCCGCTGAAGATGCCAACATAATCACGGTATACGCTCGGGTGGAGCCTGAAAGATTCGATGAACTGCTCGATCTAATGTTTGTTCTCGGGCGAACGGGTTTTGGGGCAGACTCTGCGATCGGTCGCGGTCAGTTCGAACTACTTGAGCCCATGGATGCTGACTGGCTTGACGCTACGCCGAATGAAAGCGATGCGATTATTGTGCTTTCAACGTTCCAGCCGGGTTGCGGCGATCCTACGGATGGGCTTTGGCAGATATCGCCGAAGGCTGGTCGCCTCGGCCATGGTTTCGGTCTCGAAAATTTTCAGGTTCAGAAGTCACCCATGTTGATGCTTTCACCCGGAGCGTGTTTCAAGTCAAAGCCATGCCCGAGCTTCGTCGGCCGGGCAATACCGATGGGGGAGTTTTTGCCGGATGATGTGGCCGGCTATCTTGCGGGGCGTGGCGCTCAGGTTATTCACCCAGCGTTTGGCCTTCCCATCGCGGCGAAATGGCCCGATTGGGCGCGGCTCTCGCCCTTAGCAAACTAGGCCCTTCCGGAGATAACACATGCCCCGAAATGTTATGGTGACGACCTGTGGCACCAGTTTGCTTACCAACGCGGCCAGGGACGATGCGCAGCGCAAGCTGCTGCGCGAAATCGCCAATGCCGGCGAAAGCGACCTCACTACCGAACAGCGGAGCGTTGTTGATGCGCTGGCGGATGTTTGCCGGCAGCGGCTTGAGCAATCTGATCTTCCCACCGCCCGCAGGCTTAGTGCTGAAATCAACGGCCTGATGGGGTTTTATAACAATCAGCCTGCCGGCGGCAAAGGAGATACGCACTATTTGCTGCATACCGATACGTACGTGGGCGAAGCAGCGGCTAAGTTGATTCAGGAATATCTTGAACAACAGGCGCAATTGCGCCCCGAGCTTCTGGCTGTAAAGAATCTGCGGACTGATACGCTCGAGAACTTTCATGCCGGGCTGGGTGAAATTATCCGATGGTGTCAGGAAAATCTTCCCGCGCAGCGCCAAGCCGGTGCTCATCTGGTGTTTAACCTTTCGGGCGGGTTTAAGAGCATTCAGGGGTGGATGCAGACGCTGGGGATGTTTTATGCCGATGAAATGATCTATATTTTTGAGGATCAAAAAGAGCTGCTGCGCATTCCGCGGGTGCCGGTGAATATTGATGCGGCCTCGGCCGAGCAGATTAAGCGGCGTCTGCCGCTGTTTCGGCGGCTGGCGGCGGCAACAACGGTAAAGGCATCGGAGTTGCCGGCGGATATCGCCGAGGTATTTGTATACCGGCTGGGCGATGAGGTGGAGCTTTCGCCGTGGGGAAAACTGGTTTGGGAGCAGGTAAAAGGCGATCTTTATGCTTCGGCATTGCTGGAGCCGCCGGATGAGCGGATTGTGTATAGCGACAAGTTCAGGCGGGCGGCTGCCGGGCGAACACGCGACGAGTTCGCGATGCTCAATGAGCGGCTGGATGATTTTGCGGCGTATCTGCGCAGCAAGGGGCAAAACAATCCGCGGCGGCTGGATGCCAAGCCGTTTAAGGGTAAGGCTCCGCCGCCGAGCACGCATGAGTTTGACGCCTGGGCCAAGCGCCCGGCGTGGCGGGTGTTTTTTCATGATGAGGGCGGCAAAAAGATTTTGGATGATTTGCGTGAGGGGATGCATTGATGCGGGCGGGGAACCACGGGGCTAAACCCCGTGGCTCGTTCGTTTTGAAGCGCAAGTGTGGGGCTGAACCCCGTGGCTCGTTCCCATCGGGCATAAACCCGATGGCTCGTTGTTTTGAAGGGCGAGCGTGGGGGCTGAATTCCGTGGCTCGTTACCGCCGGGCTAAACCCGGCGGCTCGTTAGTTTTGAAGCGTAAGTGTGGGGCTAAACACCGTGGTTCGTTCCCATCGGGCATAAACCCGATGGCTCGTTGTTTTGAAGGGCGAGCGTGGGGGCTGAACCCCGTGGCTCGTTACCGCCGGGCTAAACCCGGCGGCTCGTTAGTTTTGAGGCGTAAATGTGGGGTTAAACCCCGAGGCTCGTTATAATTGTATTTTACCGCATGGAAATGTTTCTATGAAAAGCGAACAATCCGCAAAGCAGATATTGCTGATTTGCACCGTGGGCGGCAGCCCGGAGCCAATTATTCAATCCATAACGAAAGTCAACCCTGACAGGGTGATTTTTGTGTGCACAGCGGATTCCGAGCCGGATATCTCGAAGCCGAGGCCCCTGCTGAAAAATCCGCCGCGGAGATCGTGCCAGACGGCCCCCGCAAATACTTCGTTAGAGGCCAAGATTACAGACGTGGAGGCTCCTATTGAGTCCAGGAACGCGCTGTGTATACGTGTGTCGGATGGACAGCGTATTGAAAAATGTATCGGCGACGTGTGGGCCGCTCTTAATAGGGAGGTTGAAGGCTGGTTGCAGCGCGGCGAGAGCCATGTCGTGTTTGTGGACTTTACCGGCGGTACAAAGGCTATGTCTGCGGGGTTGGCGTTGTGCGCGCGGCCGTGGAAGTGTCAGTTTATTTACATTGGCGGAAAAGAACGAGAGAAGGAAAACCTCGGCGTGGTCAAAGACGGATGTGAGGAGCTTTTTGACACAGTCAATCCCTGGCAAATCCTGGGATACCAGGTAATCGAAGAGTATTCTTCGTTATTTAACGATGGGCAGTTTGCGGCCGCCCAGCTCCTCGCAGTGAGGGCAAGAAACAGATGCGACGACGGTACCCTTAAAAATAGGTTTAACGCATTAGCGACCTTGGCCGAAGGATACGCGGCGTGGGAAGCATTTGACCACAAAAGAGCTTTTAATAAGCTTACGGATGTCCTCAACAAACAATTCGACTCCCTGGCGGCGTGTCTTCAGGAACCCGGCGTCAGCGCGCTTAAATCGAACCTTTATAAAAACATCGAACAGCTTGAGAAGCTCAACAACGAAAAGGCGAGCCTTGAGTTTTTAGGTGACCTGTTGGCTAACGCAAGGCGACGTGGAAATGAGCGGCGGTACGATGATGCCGTGGCGCGGCTGTACCGCTGTACCGAGGCGATCGCGCAATATCGGCTTAAAAATCAATACAATATCGAATCATCGGCGGTTAAATTTAAAGATTTGCGTGGAGGATTACTGGATAAATATCGTTCCTCGGGGCCGGACGGTACTGTCAAGCTGGGCTTGCAGGAAGACTACGAGCTGCTTCGTGAGTATGGCGATCAACTGGGTGCTGATTTCAGTGAATTAGGGATGTGCGGCGAAAAGTCTCCCTTATCGTCCCGAAACGGTTCAATACTTGCGCACGGTTTTAGCCCCATATCGAAGAAGTCTTATGAGGCGCTACTTAAGAAAGTAGAGAGTCTCGCAGAAAAGGTAAATATCAGTAAGACCGCCGTTGAACTTCCCAGGATCGGCGCTCCAAGCCAGCCTTGAGTTTAAGAATCGGATACTTGAGGTCAAGGCAAATGGGATCTTGCTCAATAAGAAATCCCCGCTGCTGAGGTTTCAGGGGGTTGGATGGCCCAGGCCAGTGTGATCGAGTATCTGACAAAGGGAACCCGGCTGGGCGACGGATTGAATATGCCGCGTGGTTTACTCGCGCTTCAATCAGCACACCTGCACCATCGGCATATTAAGTAATTGGGCGAGCTTTTGCAGGCGGGGGGCTATGTGACCTACGCCGATGGCGCAGTGGTGCGCGGGGCCTTGGGCGTTCCATTGTTCCACAAAGGCGCGGGCGCCTATGCTGAAGCGGTAGCGGCTGTTGGTGTTGCCTATTTCGAGTATCGGTCCCGGCACAGACTCTGCCTGTGCGGTCAGCAGTTTGAGCTGGCCATCGCGCGTTTGCACCACTGACAGCAGCGTAACCGGGCCGTGTTTGACCGACATTTCCACCGAAAGCCCTCGGCCGACTTTGCCATGGTATACCTGCAGCGGTCGCACCTTGGTTTTGCCTTCGGCAATGGCGATGTGCCCCGGGCCATCGTGGCCCATGAGCACAACGTCATCATTAAAATCCATGGCGTAGTATTCGGTAAATGAGCCGCCGACGCCGAAGAGATCAAGTATTTTCATGGCTTGAACGTTTTTAATTTCCATTTCGCCGGCGACAGGAACCCCGCGCGCCGTCAGCAGCGAGTTGCCCAGAATAACCGAACTGATGGCGTCTTCGTTGGCGGCATTGCCGGTGCCCATGTAGTAATAGGCAAGCGAGCCAAGTTTGTGCCGCTCAACAAGCTCATCAAGCGCAAGGCTGGTACGGGCGGCTCTGGCGAGTTCGGCGGCCGGGCAATCGGGTTGTACGGCAAAGGTTTGCTGAAACAGTTGCACGCGCCGGGCAATGGCGGCTTCGGTGATTGTCGGGCGCAGGGCGGCAAGTTCATCAACCTCAATCATCTCTATGTGGCCGCCGAAGGCGGCGCATTGCTGGGTTAAATCAGAGTATATGTCGAGCATGCCGCTGTAGTAGTGGCCCATGATGCCAAGGCGATTGTGCTCCATGGCGTGGGCAACTTTGGCGGCGGCGAGCCAATCGGCGATTTGGGTGTCAACATGGCTGTCGCCTTCGAGCATGCCGGTGATTTGATGAAAGGCGATCCCGCAGCGATTAAAGACCGATGCAATTTCAGGTACAGGGCAGGCCGAGCACCAGGCAAGCCATTCGCCGGTCATTTGGGTGCGGTCGGCGAGTTTGTTGAAGGCCGCGTAATTGATGGCCGCACCGGGGGCAAGGTTAAGCACAATGACCGGGCATTTGGCGCGGCGCACCACCGGCAGCACCGTGGAAGAAAGGGCATAGGTGGTTACATGCAAAAAGATGAGGTCCACATCGTTTTGACGAAAGCTGTGCCCGGCGGCAAAGGCTCTTTCGGGGGTGTCTATAAGGCCGAGGTTTACCAGCTCTATGCCGGGGAGTTGGAGTTTTTTAGCGGCGGTTTGGAGGTATTGTTCGAGGCGTTCTTTAAGGCCGGTAAATTGCGGCCAATAGGCATCAAGTCCGATGCCGAAAAGGCCCACACGCAGAGGCGGCATGGCGTATGGGGCGGCGGTTTGCGGGGGTGTCGTAAACATGGTGGTCCTTATGTGTAAACCAGTGGTTCCATAAATATGAACGCTGGCAAAAGCACGTTAAAAGCAAACTATAGCACGTGGGGTTGACCCTGCAAGGTTGTGGCGAAAAAGCGACGGGTTACGCGGGTGCGTTGCGGGGTGTCGGGAACCACGGGGCTAAACCCCGTGGCTCGTTAGGAGGAAGCGCAAGTGCGGGGCTAAACCCCGTGGCTCGTTAGGAGGAAGCGCAAGTGCGGGGCTAAACCCCGTGGCTCGTTGTGAGGAAGCGCCGCTGCGCGGCGGCAAGTTTTCGTGGCCCGTTGTTTTGAAATGCGAACATAACGAGCCGCCGGGTTTATGCCCGGCGGTCGGCAGTATAGAATACTCATCCGTTGAGGAAGACGTATTTTATCAGCGGAGACTGTGTTATGTTGCGTGCGTCGAAAACAAAAAATCAGAGTTGGTATAGCCCCATGCTGCTGATGGGCGTTTGCCTGCTTACGTTGGTTGGCGCATCTGCGCGGCTGAATGGGCAGGTGGTGGACCGGGCCAAATTTTTCAGCCAAACGGCCGTGAACCAGGCCAACGCCATGATTGGCTCGCTGGCGGCCCGCACCCACAAGCAGCTTCTTATTGAAACGTATCCGGCCATACCGCAGTCGCTCGCGGGCGGTTATGACCCGGCGCAAAAAGGCATTTTCTTTGAAAACTGGGCTGACAGCCTGGCGCGTCAGCAGCGGCTTAATGGCGTGATTGTGCTGATTTGCCGTAAGCCGGGGCATTTAACCGTGCAGGCGGGCCAAAGTACGTTGCATACGGTATTTATGCCAAGCCAGCGCGATGAGGCGGCGCACTTGCTGCTTGCGGCATTTAAGGCCGGCAAGTTTGATGATGGTCTCCTGGGCACCACACGCTATATAACGCAAACAATCATGCACAACGCACGGGCATTGTCGTCGGCCATGAACAACGCGCCGGCCAATGCACCGGCGAACATGCCGGCGCCAATGCGGCCCGCCAAGCGAACATCCAACAGCGCGCTGATATGGATTATTCTGCTGGTGGTTGGAGTCATTATGTTGTGGTTGGTGTTTCGACCGCGTTCGCAGGCGCAGCCGCCGGTATATGGCCAGGGCGGCGGGCTGACGCCGGCAAGCGGGCCGGGCACGGTTCCCATGGCGGGCCAGGCGACAGGCGGGCCGGGTTTGGGCAGCACATTTGTGACCGGGCTGGTTGGCGGGGCCATTGGCGCTGCGGCTGGCAACATGGTGTACGACGCCTTTCGCGGCGGCGGCAATACGGCGGCAGGCGCACCGCCTGTGGAGCCGGGCGGAATGCAACCCGGCCAGGTTGCGATGGGCGGCGGCGATGCGGCGGCAAATCTGCCAACCGATACCGCAAGCGATTGGACGAGCGGCGACGCCAACAGCGGCGGCGATTTTGGCAGTACGGATGCGGGCGATGCCGGCAGCGACATGGCCGATTCGGGCGGCAGCTTTGATGATTCCGGGGGCGACGCGGGCGGTGATATGGACGACAACAGCGGCGGAGATTTTTAAGAGACGCTATCATAAGAATATTGTTTTTGCATTGGATTCACCGCGGGGCGGTTGTAGCTGCAGAGTTGGCCCGGTTTAGTTAAGGAGTTTCGCCATGGCTAAAAAAGCCGGAAAAGCAATTGGTATTCCCATGGAGCTGGCAGCTCTCCTTGGTGTATCGGCCAAGCCGGTCGCCAAGCGAAAAAAAAGTAAAAAGCCCTTGCCAGGCCCGGCTATGTGGTTGCAGCTTAAAATATCGCTCAAAGAGAGTAATCCGCTCATTTGGCGGCGTGTGGAAGTTCCCGACACGCTTACGCTTGATGAACTGCACATTGCTATTCAAATAGCCATGGGTTGGGAAACCTGTCATCTTTATGGCTTTACAATTCGCGAGATAGAGTACTCGCCCGAACCGATGAGCGCGGATGGCCGGCTAAGCGATATCACGCTGCGGGAGCTTAAGCTTTTGCCGCAAACAGAATTTGAATACATATACGACTATGGCGATTCGTGGCAGCACGAGGTCGAGGTCGAGTACGTTGAGTCGGCCGAGGACAGCGAACTTGTACCAAGGTACCTTGGCGGAGAATCGCCATGCCCGCCGGAAGACTGCGGCGGTATCTGGGGTTACGAAAATCTTTGCCAGGTCATGCAAAATCCAAAGCATCCTGAATATGAAAGTATGAAAGAATGGATTGGGGACTGGCCGCTGCCGGAGCCGCACCTTGTGGAAATTGACGAAGCATTATGGTTTGAGTTTGCGCCGCAGCACAGACGTAAGCGGAAGGGCCGATAAGGGCCTGTGATGGGGGTGGTTGAGGCATTGGCAAGCTGCTACGGTGCGGGTAAACTCGCAGTGTGATCGAGTTGTTTTGGAGAAAGCCGTGCCAGTAAAGCAAATTGCACCCTATTCAGCCAGTCGGGGCATTAGCCCGTGGCATGACGTAAGCCCGGGCGAAGGCGTTATTCCATCGCTGTTTAACGCCATCATTGAAATACCTCTTGGTGCATCAAATAAATATGAGCTGGATAAGCAGTCGGGCCTGCTTAAGCTGGATCGCGTGCTGCATTCGGCGGTTTATTACCCGGCTAACTATGGCTTTGTGCCGCAGACGCTGGCCGACGACGGCGACCCGCTGGATGTGCTGGTTTTAGGGGCCGAACCGGTATACCCGCTGACCATCGTTGAAGCGCGGGCGATCGGCCTGATGACGATGAAAGACCAGAACGAAATAGACCACAAAATAATATCGGTGCATGTAAACGACCCTGAATACAGCAGCTATCACGATGTGCATCAACTGCCGCCGCACAAACTCGCCGTGCTCAAGCGGTTTTTTGAAGATTATAAATCGCTGGAAAACAAGCGTGTTGTGGTGGATGACGTATTGCCCGCCGAGTATGCGTACCCCGTAATTGAGCAATCGCTGATGATTTACAAAAAATGGCGCAGCGGCGAAGACATCAGCAAGTTGTTGCATCAGGCCGAAAATAAATAGGTTGTTGCGACGGCTTACGCGCGGCGCTGAACAATGAGCCTGCGGCGTTCGTACTCTCTGCTATAACGGTCGTGGCGGCTTGCCATGCGGCTTGGAGATGCTGCACCGATGTTCGCGCAGTGGCGCCGGCTGTGTGGTAACAGCGGTGCCGGTCGCCCAGATCATTCTTCGTCAGGTTAATGGTTGCCTGCGTACCGCCTGCCAGCGAAGTTGCTTCGAGGTGCCACTCATCGTAGTTTATGCTTCCATACCGCTGACAGATAGAGTTCATCAAGCCAGGCAATCTCGATTGCCAGTCAAGCCGGGGCTGCAATGTGCTTGCCGGGCGGCGACGGCTCTGCTATTGGCGGGCACGGCGTTAACCTTTCTGGCACCGCCTTTGGCCGCAAAGATTATTTATGTTGGCAAGGGCGGAAGTGATACCAATGCGGGCACAAGCGCGAATGCTCCGCTGAGAACATTTGCAGCGGCGGCGGTTCAGCTTCGTGCAGGCGATACCTGCCGCATACTCTCCGGCATATACCACCAGACGCTTAAAATGGAACATTCGGGCTTGCCCGGCAAACCAATCGTCATAGAGCCGGCACCGGGTGCTGCGGTTGTTATAGATGGCGCTGATGTGCTCAAACATTGGCGGCACGAAAAGGCCGGGCAGTGGAGTGCCGCCATGCCTTGGACGCTGGGTACAGGTGCGAATCAGGTTTTTTTGAATGGCCGCATGCTCTTGGAAGCGCGCTATCCGAGTCAGTCGGCGGCTGATGCGTTTGTTCGCGGGCGGGCGACGGTAACAGTTCCGATGCAGCCACATAAAGGCAGGGTGGTGACCTCGACTATTCCGGAGGTTATCAGCCGATATTTTGCAGGCAAGAGTCGTAACTACTTTAAGGGGGCTGTATTTTTCGGACAGGTTGGTTTGGCGTGGAGTTCGCAGTCAGCCGTGGTGGAGGCGTCCTCGCCAAACGGCACGCTTCACGTAAAGTTGACGCCCAAGGTTTGGTGGTTTGCCGGTCGCGGTGTGGGATATTTGACGGGGCTGCGGCGATTTCTAAATCAACCGGGGCAGTGGGTGTATAAAAATAATCGCCTGTATGTGCAAGAACCGCACGGACACGCTCTGGCTCCAGAAGCAATTGAGGCTCGTCGCCGTCTATGGTGTATTGATTTTAATAAGCAATCGTGGGTGGTGGTGCGCGGGGTTAAGCTTGTTGCCGGATCAGTCAATTTACAAGCCAGCCATTGCACGTTAAGTGCATGCCGGGGGCGGTACATGGGGCACTACACGCTGGTGTCGGGCCATTTTGTCGCTCCAAATCAGAACGCGGTGACTATAACCGGCGACCATAATACGGTAAGCCGCTGCAACTTCCAGTGGTCGGCGGGCTGCGGCATCGCGCTGCAAGGGCGTGACAATGTGGTGCAGGATAACGTGATTGGTAATATGGATTATGCCGGCACCTATGCGTGCGCGCTGGCAGTTATAAAAGGCGGGCACAACAGGATTATGCACAACACGCTGTTTAATTGCGGGCGCGATGTGGTGCAACTGCGTGGATGCGATCATGATATTCTGGAATATAACGACATCTCTAATAGCGGGCTTTTATGCAAGGACCTCGGCCTGATTTACACCTACGGAACAGATGGGCGCTTGACGCGTATTGCGTACAATTGGATACATGACAATCGTACAGGCGGGCCGGGCGTGTACCTGGATAATGGTTGCCGCAACTTTATAGTAGACCACAACGTCATATGGAACTGCGGGCATGATGCCGGTGTTCGTACCAATGGGCCTTGTGCGGGGCATATTATCGTCAACAACACGCTGTTTAACTGTCTGCCGGTTGGCGCTCGCATGTTTTATCATTACAACCCTGGTCGGCACTGGCCGCGCGGCGTAAAGTATTTAAGTGAGAATAATCTGTATTTGGGAGATAAACCTGATGCGCAGCTGGTTAACGCTCGGCGGCGCGATTTTGCCCTGAAATCGGGCGCGAAGGCTATTGGTGCCGGCCAGCCGGTAAAAGGTCTTACCGAGCTGCGCAATGGTCGTGTGGACCTTGGGGCTTACCAGAGCGGCGCGGCCATGTGGCGAGCAGGGGCTCCGGCTGCGGTAAGCGGCAACAACCCCGGCGGATGACTTATGTAAAGCGCTTGGCTTGTGCCGGTGCATGCTTTTGGTGAAATGGGTGGCGGGCATGGTGGAAATACAAACTCAAGCTAACGAGCGGGCTTCAAACGAGCCTGCGCACGCGGCGCGGAGTTCGGCGGGCGTCGGATTGCTGGCATGGGTGCTCTATGGCATATTTGCGGCGGCGTTGTTATTGGCAGCGGCGCTGGCACTGGCGCTTTTGGTGCGCTCCGTGGCGGCGGCTGGTCAATCTAATACTTCCATTGAATATGTGCTTGGCTTGCGCAGCCAACCGGTGGTGCGACCACCGTGGCCTGTGGGAGAGTACCGCATCATCGGCTTGTTTCGCCAATCAGGACATTGGCACGCGTGGTCGAGCTATGTATGGCCCGATGCGCGAAACGTTATGGAGGCGCATGGCATTCCGGCGGACGGTCGCGCGCTGTCGGCGGTGCATTGGGCGGGCCAACTGCGGCTGCTTGTGGAAGTCAACTTCTCGCTGTTGCGCTCGGCCGCGGGCCTGGCGGTGGCTGCGACATTTTTGGGTATGTTGATGCAGGCGATATTCAGGCTGCTTGGCTTTCGATCGGCGGCGGCTGGCCAGGTTGCGGCCCAGGGATTGCCGCCTGAATCGCAGCGGCGCGTGCATGGGCTTTTGTGGCGGCATTGGTTTGTGACGCTGCTGCTTATTGCCGCACTGTGGCTGCTTGGCATGCGAATTGAATCGCGATTTTTGGCGATGCATTCTTCCGGCATGTTGCCCGGCATGGTGGGCCTTCTGGCCGCGGCGGTATGGGCGGTTGTGTTGGTACCGTTGCTAAGGCCGCGAAAAGGCTGCTAAAAAGCCGCGCTATTCTTGAGGTTCCCGGCCAACTGATCAACCAAAGTATTCGACAACAGCCCGGCGGATGCCGCTGTGGTTGGAGATATCCGGCACTTCGGCTGCACCGCCGTTACGCTGCGGCTGGTTTGGCAGGCAGACGGTAAAAGATCAGTTCAATGAGCGCGATGGGGTACGGTGATCTGATCGCGGCAGGTGAGGCGATCCATTTGTGTTGCGATCACATCGCCAATGATAGCGTGGGCTTCTGCACTGGGGTGTACTCCATCCGGCCCGGACATAGCCTCGAGTGGATGATGATTAAGCTCGCGGCCATACGCGATAAAGGCGCTTCCGGTACGGGCGGCAACTTCTTCGGCGGCCTGGCGGTAACGATCGAGGCCGGCATCGGAGGTAGGCTGGCCTCCGTGCGCGGCAATCATCGCGGCAACATCTTTATTGGCCAGAGCGGAGAGATACGGTCCCCGTTTGGCCAGGCAATGGTTGGGCATGTCCGTAAGAATGGGCTTGGCACCGGCGTTGCGTATTAACTCGGCGAGCTGCTGCAAATTCCGCGTATAATCGGCCAGCGGTATGCGGTTGCGCAGCACGCGGCCATCGCTGATGATAAATCGCTTCCATTCCACGTCGGCGTCATTGCCGCCGAGCATGAGCAGCACGCAGTCAGGCGTATATTGCCGCAATGCTTCGGGCAGAAACTTCAGCGCCGCCGTGGTGGTGCGGTGAATGTCGGCCTCAACCTGCAAAACCATGTTGGCAAGGCGACTGCGCAAAATATTGACGTAAGGTGTGTTTACATATCCGGCGATTTCATTGCCGCGCAGTTCGGCAACGCCCAGTGAGATGCTGTCTCCGACGATAAGCAGGCGGTGTTTATCGGCTGGCTTCATGGGCAACCTCCACATGAGAGCCATTGATAATCGGGTCGCCGGTTTCGGCGGCGTCGGGCTGCTGCGCGTAGCGGAGATCTACGAGGCGTTTGAGTTTGCGTCCGGGTCGCAGCGAGCCGGGTGGGTGCACGCTGATGCGCATCTGGAATATTCCCAGCGCGAGATTTTTCATAAGGTCGGGATACTGTTCCTGCGCCTGGGCCAAAATGGCCTGGCGGATCGTGTCGTGGCTGGAGCTGGAGCTTTCCACTCGAATGTGCAACACCTCGCGGATGCCTTCAAGCGTAAAGGTTACCTGCCAATCGTGGGTGAGCGTGGGGACTTGTTTAATGATGTTTTCAAACATGAGCGGGTAAAGGTTTCCACCGCTGGCGACCACCAGTTCATCGCGTCGGCCGCGAATTTTGCTCATGCGCATGCCGGGCAGGCCGCAGGGGCATCGGCCGGGAATGAACGTCGCCACATCGCGTGTGCGATAGCGGATCAGCGGCATCGTGGTGCGGCGCAGTGTGGTAAACACCACTTCACCGTGGCCGTCGGCATCAGGTTGGTACAGCTCGGGTAAAAAATCGGTATCGTCCACATGATAGCCATCGTTTTGGGAACACGGCTGGTATCCCAGAGCGCTGCCAAGCTCGACGCTGCCATAGCACATTTTAACCGCGGCACCCTGCCAGATGTTCTGCATCCAGGGGATGGCTTTGGCGGGCATTTCTTCAGCTCCCCCAATAAGGAGCTTAAGTTGAATGCGGGCGTTATCGCGCTCGGCCAATTCGGTCAGTCGTATAAGCCAGGTCGGCTCGCCGAGCACAACATTAAAGCGGTACTGTTTGAGGCGGCGGTAAACTTCGCTGGGGTCCACCTTGCCGAACGCCATGCAGAAGCTGCCCGCGGCCAGCAGGCCGACATGCGCGAGCATGCCGGGAATCCACATTGAAAAATCAAAGGCATTGGCCACGCGGTCCGCAGGCTTCATGCCCATGAGAAACAGCCCCGCGGCCATCACTCGACCCATTTCGTCGAGTTCGTCGCGGCCGTAGTACACCTGCTTGTTCTTGCCGGTGGTGCCGGAAGATTCGAACACAATGGCCGGTGGGCGGCACAAAAAAGATTCGGCGTTGGCGACAATGTCATCGGGGGTGGTATAAAAATCGCCCAGGTCGGCCGGGCGGCGCACCTGGCGGGCATCAATGCCGCGCCGCTTAAACTGCGTGCGATAAAACTCGCTGTGGGCCGCGGCATAGCGCACGGTCTGGCGGAAGCGGTACATGCGAATCTGCTCCACCAGCCAACCCGGTGATTGTTGATATACCGCCGCCAGCGTCTGCGGCCCCATATTAGCGGCAATGCGATCTGCCAATCCTAGAATCATTACGCTTCCTTCGTGAGCGGCGGGCGGTACGCCCCGCCGTCAATTTATTTTAACTTCTTCATGGCCCAAGCGATGGCTTTACAAGTTGCGTCGGCTTCATCGGGGCCGTGTGCCGCGGAAACAAACCAGCAAGCCATGCCGGCGCTGTTTACATGCACCCGCTGGTCGAGTAAACCTTGCCGAAAAGCGCCGTAGCGCCCCGCGTCGGCCTGCACCACCTGGCGGTAATTTTTGGGAGGACTGGTCAGCCCAAAAAGCACCTGAAACATGGTTCCCGCGCCCTGGACCACGCACGCAATGCCGCAGTCCTGCGCGCTGCGGCGGATGGCCTCAATTAAAAGGTTGCCGTGGGCCTTCATGGCTTGCAGCACGCCGGGCTCTGCGAGGCGTCGCAGCGTATGCAGCGATGCCGCAGCGCATAAAGGGTTGCCATTGTAGGTGCCCCCATGTTTTACCGTGTTGGCGCCCACCAGCTCCATAATATCACGGCGGCCGGTAAAGGCGCTGATGGCAAACCCGCCGCCAAGTGCCTTGCTGTAAACGGCCATGTCGGGCGTGACGCCAAAATATTCCGCTGCGCCGCCCGGGGCCATCCGAAAACCGGTGACGATTTCATCAAAAATAAGCACAATGCCGCGCCGCGAACACTCTTCGCGAATCCACTGTAAAAAGCCGGCTTCCGGCATGGTGCATGAGTTGTTGGCGACGACAGGTTCTAGGATGACTGCGGCAAAGCCCTCGCTGTGCGCGGCAAGAATGCTGCTTACCGCGTCACGGTCGTTCCATGGGGCGATAATGACATCTTCCACGACGCCGGCTGGAATGCCGCGTGAATGTGGGTGCGAAAACGGGTGATCCGCAGGCCCTGCCTGCTCGGTAGTGGGGCGATTGCTGATGGCCAGCACATCCACCCAGCCATGATAATGCCCTTCAAACTTGAGCAGCTTGTTGCGACCGGTAAAGCCACGGGCGGCCCGGATGGCTCCGCAAATGGCTTCCGAGCCAGAGTTGGAAAAACGCACGAGGTCGGCTCCCGGCGCCATTCGGCAAATTTGCTCGGCAAGGTCCACCTCAATCGGATTGCATGTGCCGAACATTGTGCCATTTTGTAATTGTCCGCTAACGGCGGCGATCAGGCCGGCGTCGGCGTGGCCCAAAATAACGCTGCCATAGCTGAGCAGGTAATCAATAAAGGCATTGCCATCGGCATCCCAAATACGGGGTCCCAGGCCGCGCCGCATATACAGCGGATAATTGAGCGATCCAGTGGTGGTGCTGCGGGCGGAACTGCTGATGCCGCCGGCAAGCACTTTTTTGGCCCGTGCAAACAGTGCGGCGGACTGTTGAGTGTGCATCTGCGGCCCTGTTTGCAAATGAGGTGCTGCAACCTCTGTAGGCTTCATACCTGCCCCGATTTCTGATAATTCCAGTGAATGGCCAGGCGTGCTACCCGCAACGCCACCTGCTCCACCTCGTGTAAGTTAACATATTCGTTGATGCCGTGCGCCTGGGCAAGGCTGCCCGGCCCCCAAACCAGGGTGGGGGTAGCCATTCGCACCGCCCGCAGGCCCGCCTCACAACCGGAATTAAACCCCTGCCAAACCAGTTTCTCGCCCTCATCGGCCAAGGCCTGGTGAGCATACTGGCATAGCGGATGGGTTGGCTCAAGGCGATGTCCCGGGTATTCCTCGGCAAAATTAATGGTCGCCGCTCCGGGATGGCATTGCAGGCGGCGGAGCAATTCTTGCGTGAAAGCATCCTTCCATTGGGTAAGATCATCGTTGGGAAGAAGTTCAAAATAGCCGCTGATTACGCACTGGTCGCATAGGGTGCCTTGCCAGCCTTGGCCGGCGATGTTGTCTACGGTAATGGGGCGGCCGATGGGATAGTCGCTAAACAGGGCTTCGTCATGGTGCGAGAACGCTTTTTCCATGGCGGCCAATGCCTCAAGCACATCGCGAGCAAGGGCAATGGCATCTTTGCCGAGCCATTTAACGGTGCCATGAACCGCTTGGCCGGTAAGTGTAATGGTAAAGCGGCAGCCGCCGCGCGATGCGCAGCGGGGCAATCCCTCGGTGGGTTCCAGTACAATGGCTGCCGCGGCGGTATGGCCCCGTAAAACGCTGGTAAGTGTGCCCAGACCTACGCAATCTTCTTCGCCCGGAATAAGTTCCAGGTGCAGTCCACCCGGAATGCCATTCGGGAAAGCCTGCTGAATGATTGCCATGGCCCACAGCCCGCTCACCAGCGGGCCTTTGGTATCGCAGGCTCCGCGGCCGAACATAAGCGTGTTTTCAATATGGCCGGAAAATGGGCCAAACCGCCATCGCTCGGGCTGGGGTGCTGCAACAACATCGGAATGGGCATTGAGCATGATGCCGCCATCGGCTGGATGCGAGGTCGGTGACTTTATCACCAGTGTGGGCCGGCCGTTGAGCGGCAAATGCCGCAACTTGGCTTGCGGTTCGGCGGCAATGGCCTGTTCCGAGGTTTCCCATAAATCGCAAATGAAGCCTTGTTGCGATGCCCACGCGGCGGTATGGTCTACCAGTGGCTTTTCGTGCCCGCTGGTGCTGGGTATGCGGATTAGTTCGCCCAGCAAAGGAATCATGGTGCTCCGGAGTTTGGCCGCAACCTGTGCCAAAGGCGGTGATGATGCGTCGGTGGAGACACTGCGCCCTGCGGCGGTAGCGGACGGTTTATCTGAAATGGGCAACGGCACACCCGACACGCAATTTCCAAATCATAAACAGTAAACTTGGTGGCCGCCGATAATAGGCTTGCCACGCCCTCCCGCGTGCACGCAAGGGGGCCGCAATTGGCTAGGCAACGCTATATGGCAGCCACCTTTGGCTGCCAGACGCTTTGCAAGGCAGCTGCAACGTCCTTTAAGGTTACGTAAGGATAGTAGGCAATATGTTCTTTGGCCAGGGCTTTTGCCAAGGCGCCCTTGGCAAACACCACTGCGGCTGTACGCGCTGGGCACAAATCGCTGCGTCCGTCGCCGATATAGATGCTTTGGCTTTTGAGGGTCTGCAGAGCTTGAATGCTGGAGCATTTGCAGTGCGCGGCTGCCGATTGACACTGGTCGGCAGAAAATGGGCATGCGAGTCGCAGGGCACTGCGGCGATGTACGACGCGGTTGGCCCGCACCGGTATGTGTTTAAGGCCATGGCGGGCAAGTATTCTGCGGATGAAACGGTCTATGCCGTCGCTGAGGATGGTCACCGGAACTTTCATTTGTTTTAATAGAGCGAGAAGGTCATAAATGCCCGGATCAAGCTGAATCTGATCGAGAAAGCCCTCCAGTTCGCGCGGCCCAACCTCAATAAGCCCCAACTCCTGTGAGAGGCACTCTCGCGAGCCTATAAGGCCCGCCTGCCAGCGCTGTTCCACCAGCTTCCACGATTCGTTGGTCGCAAAGCGATTGATAAGCTCGTCAAGGACATCTTGACGGGAAATGGTCCCGTCAAAATCAATCCAAACATTGCTTTTCTCGGCCATTGGCACTGCTGCTTGAAACAACCGGCACCATTCCTTTACGGAGTAAAGACCCAATTAACCTCACCGATTAAATAATAGCATGACAAAAGGTTAAATGGTAGCAACTTTGGCTGGAGCCGGTTGCGTGGGTCTGCCAATAAATCGGGCGTCGGGCCATGCCGAATCATACCAAACGGCATTTGCACTACAAAAACATGGGTTATGACGATGAAATATCGCGTCACGCCAGAAAAATTGGCAGACCCGGTTGCGTTGTCTTAA
>JAJXZA010000091.1 GCA_021780285.1 Planctomycetota bacterium | reverse complement strand
GCGAATCTGCCGAGGCCATTCCGATAGCGGTGCGAGTCTGTCTGGAGAACGGGCTTGGAACCCCCGTGTAATATAAATAAAAGCGTTTTTGCCATACCAGAATATTGGGTGTAAAGACACCATGTTGATCCCAACGCCCTGAGCCACCACGCGCAATGGCCCGCCCCTGCTCTTTGAACTGAAACCCGTCTTTGGAGGTTGCATACCAGACATCTCCGGCATAACCGCCATTGTGATCGCGCCAGGAAGATTTGACCACTTTGGTATACCAAACGTAGTATTCTCCCTTGTAGCTGATAATATCGGATGGGTCTCGCCTGGTGATATTCTTTTCAGGCTCCAAGGCGGTGCGGTAAGTAAATGTAGTACCGCCAAGTCCGGTGCTGAACGGGCTGATAAAACCGTTATGCGATGTGTGGATGGGCGGATCTGATTGGAGTTGACCACTGCCCGCGTTGGGATCAGCCAATAATTTATCTGCCGAGCCGAGCATAACAACGGAGCCAGCGATCAGTTTTAACGACTCTCGCCGCGTTAAAGACCAATGATCGTGTTGCCTCCGCATGAGTGTACGATGGATCATGTGAATCATCTCCATTGACGCCAGGCTGTGTCTGAAAACTCCGCCGGGAAACGGGCCATCTGCGGCGTCCTCGACCGTTAACATCTTAACCCAATATGCTTCGGGTCTGTGTCGTTGTACCTGATCGCTTGAAGCCGCAATCTGGCTGCACCGGAGATTTCAAACAGATCCTACTTAACGAAGAATAGAGTGCTTTTGATCGTTTCTCAAGGTCTGTTCGGAGCACGGGCCTGTTTGGCGATTGTCGCGTGCTCAAATCAGGCCTGCGTGGCTGATGGCAAATCACTTGTTACAGTAGTCCGGTTGCTACTGTATGTTCTGCGCACGGAACAAAAGGAATCGCCGGAACTGCTGGTTCAGATGAGCAATAGTCCGTATGATGGTCTTGAAAAAATCCGCCGGATATGGAGGCCTGAGCTTGCCGAGCAGGTACATTGATTCTGTCCCGTTGCTGCTGACGCGATGCTATGTATCGGGTTATATCTGGCAGTTGTTGCCAGACGCGAGCGCGGATGCATTGGCAGCAAGCGCTGATGAGGCGGTGCTGGTTGGGGTGCTGCCTGATGGCGCAGTGCTGCTTGCGACTGCAGAGCCAACACCGCCTAAGGCGCCCGGCGTGGTTCGGCCCTGGCCGCTGCAGCTTTTTAATGATGAAGCGCAGACCATTCCGCTGGCGTTTATCGCCGATGACGGGCGCTACGTTCAGCTTGAGAGTTTTAGCGCTTCGCTGGATGGCGAATCGGATGGTGCCGCGGCCAGGCAGCCACCCTTTTGCAAATTTCTGGTTGCCCAGACAAACAGTCAAACGCATGTCTGCGATGATTAGCCTTACAATGTCGGGCGATGTCAGGCTTTGTGAAGCCGGGGATGCCTGGGCGGCCTGAAGAAATATGAGAGCAATAGATGCGGGGTTTATATGCAACGTGAAGAGCCGGATGGTGTGGTGATATCCTGCGATTTTTGCGGGACGGATTGGGACGGCGAAGCCGCAATGGTGGAGGGGCATCACGGCTCGGTGATTTGTCTGGAGTGTTTGAAAAAGGCGCTGGCGGAAGCTGCGCCCGGTGAAGGAAAATATAAATGCACGCTTTGCCTGCGGTTTAACATTCCGCCGGCGATGCCGCGGTGGAGCCATGCGGCCCGGCCGCAGGCACTGGTATGCCAAGACTGCCTGCACCAGGCGGCGAAGGCGATGAGCAAAGCTCCGCATGTAGACTGGCAATGGCAGAAGCTGGGTTGAGCGCATTACGTCGGGGCGGCGGCTTTCAGGCCGAGCTTACGGGCGTAGCTCGCAAGCTCCGCCGGGAACGGTGAATCCATCTTCATCCATTTATTCAATACCGGGTGCTTAAACCCCAGATGCGCCGCGTGAAGACACAGCCGCGGTGGCTTTGGCAGGGCCGCGGCCGCAGGCAGGGTGTAGAGGTTATCGCCAAGCACGGGAGTGCCTAAAAACAACATGTGGGCGCGAATTTGATGCAGTCGCCCCGTTTTGATGTTAACCCGCATCAGCGAAGCCTTGCCGGAGAGATCGGTTTCTAACGTATGGTAAGCTGAAATTGCCTCGCGGCCGCTGCGCGAAACAATGACCTTTTTTACGTCTGCGATGGTTTCTTTGAGTCTCGCCTGAACCACCCCTTGGGCGGGCTTGGGGCGGCCGGCGACGAGGGCGAGGTAGTACTTTTCGATTTTGCGTTCTTCAAAATCGCGTCGAAGCTGGTCGTAAGCGCCGGGCTTGAGCGCTACAAGCAGCAGGCCGCTGGTATCACGATCGAGCCGGTGCAGCAGGCCAAAATCGCGGCCGACTCCCAGGTTGTGCAGCCATTTGCCGTACTTGAAGAACAGGCCATTAAGCAGCGAGTCTATGCTGTGCCCCTTGCCCGGTTGCGTTACAACGCCTGTAGGTTTATTAACCACGAGCAAATGCTCATCTTCATAGATGATAGAAAATGGAACGTCGGCGCTGGCGCGTATGGCAAGCTTCGGGGCGGGTGCATCTTCCATCGGGCAATCCAAAGAGTGTGTGTTGATGGCTATTAGTGTATGCCCTGCTCGGCCAGCCACCGCTCCGCATCGAGAGCGGCTTTGCAGCCCATGCCGGCGGCGGTTACAGCCTGGCGATAGACGGAGTCGGCACAGTCGCCGCCCACAAAGACGCCCGGCACGTTTGTAACCGCGCGAAAGCCATCCTTTAAGACGACATATTTTTTGTCGTTCAATTCAATTTGGCCTTCTAAAAAGGCTGTATTGGGCGTGTGGCCGATGGCCGCAAACATGCCCCGGCAGGCGATGGTGCTTTGGGCCTGCGTTTTAATGTTGCGTACCCGCACGCCCGTAACGCCTTCGGTTTCAGTTCCGAGCACCTCTTCCACAACGCTGTCCCAGATGGGCTTTATTTTTGGATTGCTTAAAGCGCGGTCGGCCATGATTTTGCTGGCGCGCAGCGTGTCGCGCCGATGAACGAGATACACCTGCGTGGCAAACTTGGAGAGATAGGTCGCTTCTTCAACGGCCGTGTCGCCGCCGCCGACAACCACCAGCGGTTGATTGCGAAATCGGGGCAGAGCGCCATCGCAAACGGCACAGGCCGAAACGCCGTTGTTTTCAAACCGCTGTTCGCTCTCGAGGCCCAGGTAATTGGCCCGGGCGCCGGTGCATACCAGAATGGTATGCGTTTTAACTTCGGTTTCAGGATCGCCATTGAGTTCGTTCACCCACCACACGCTAAAGGGGCGAGTCTTGACGTTTATGCGGGTGACAAAACCATTCACCACGCGCGTGCCGAAATGCTCGGCCTGCTGCTGCATGATGGCCATCATCTTCTGGCCGCCGATGCCATGCTCGAAGCCGGGGTAGTTTTCAACCTCGGTGGTGAGCATGAGTTGGCCGCCGGGCATGCGGTCGCGGTTGAGGCCGTCGCCGGCAAGCACGAGGGGCTGGAGGTTAGCGCGGGCGGCGTAAATGGCGGCAGTCCAGCCGGCAGGGCCGGAGCCGATGATGATGGTTTTTTCAATTTTGTCTGTCATGGTTATTTCCCTTGCGGTGTTAGGCCTTTCCTGAAAAAATAATAGCACACGTTGCAGATTTGTGCGCGGCTAGGAGCCTGTCCGAGTAATCGCCAGGATTGCGATGGGTTTGAAATGCCCCGTATGCGCGGCGGAGGATCGAGCCGACTCTGAATAATGAGTCTGCGAGATCCGACAACAAAGCAGGCGGGGCGTTTCAGGCCCACCCCGCAGGGCGGTATGCTTTTTGCGCCCCCCTCTGCGGCGCGGCTCCTCGGAGTATCATCTGCGTCAGGTACGCCATTGTCGCCGCTTCTTGTAAAGTGCCAAAAATTCCCGGCGCGCGCCGGGATCGCAACCCGGCGATTACTCGGATATGCTCCTATGGTGAGGCCAGTTTGATGCCATAGCGAGCGCCGGTAAACATGGGTTCCATAGGCCATTGATAAGCTTTCGTTAAATTATCATGCGTTAAAACGGCCGGCGGCGGGCCTTGGGCGACACTGCGGCCGTCGTGGCCGAGCAAGAGAATGTGGCTTGTGGCTGGGGGCAGGTCTTCGAGGTGATGTGTTACCATCACCATGGCCGGCGGATTGGCTCGGCCGTGCAAGGCGTCGAGCGCGGCGAGCAGGCGTTCGCGCGCCGGTACGTCAAGCCCGGAGGTTGGCTCATCAAGCAGCAGCAGTTCGGGCGAATGAACGACAGCTCGCGCCAGCAGCACGCGCATGCGCTCACCGGTAGACAGCGTAAGGTAGCGGCGGTTGGCCAGAGCCTGCAGGCTAGCTGCGGCCAGGGCGGTGTCGGTTTGGGCAAGCTGCTCTTCTGTGGGATGGGCATAGGCTATGGTCAGCGAGCCAAAAAAGCCGGTGCAAACCACCTCGCGTGCGGTGATGCTTTTATCATACGGATAAATGCTGACCGCTTCGACGTGTGAAAGCTTCTGCCGCAGTTCGGCCAATGGATATTCGCCCAGCCGATGGCCAAACAGGTCAATGCTGCCGCGCGATGGACACAGATAGCCCGCCGCCAGGCGAAGCAGGGTTGATTTACCGCAGCCATTAGGCCCAAGGATTGCAGCACATTGACCGGGGGCGAGGCTCCAATTGACATTATCCAAAATGCGGATGTTGCCGCGATCAAAGCCGACGGCGTTCATGGCAATGACGGCGGGTGAAGGGTTGGGAGTTGGAGTCGGCATACGTTGCGGGAATCCTATTTGAGTTGATTTGGCTTTATGGAGTCATTGCTGGGCGGCTTAATTAAAACGGCTTTTCTATGCCATGAACCAGTTTGGCGGCTCGCACGGTGTTGCGCAGAAGCATGGCAACGGTAACCGGCCCAACGCCGCCGGGCACCGGCGAAAGCCAACCCGCCAGCGGCGATACGGAGGCAAAATCTACATCGCCGACGGTGCGATCTATCATGCGGCCATCCAGACCGGGCACTTGAATACGGTTAATGCCGACATCTATGACCATGGCCCCCGGCTTAATGTGCTGGCTGGTGATCAGCCCCGGTCTGCCCACAGCCACAACCACAATATCCG
>JAJXZA010000128.1 GCA_021780285.1 Planctomycetota bacterium | reverse complement strand
GACCGCATTGCAGCGGCGGGCGTTGGACCTTCTGGAGGTGTGCCCAGTACGGGGAAGCTGATTTTTGAACAATTCGCAATGCCTATGCGGGTGAAATGCGTTTTCTATATAAGGAACTTTGGTTTAGAAGCGTGAAAATACGTTGACAACTTACTTTCAAAAACGGCCGCAGCGTCGGGGTCAGCGGCGTTATTGCCGCCAATGCTATAACTGGGCTTAATGCCCGCCGGGGTTTTGGGCGCAGCACGCCTTGCACAGCGGCGCAAAATCGCGGGCGAACCAAACACTGTGGATATTGCAGCGGCAGCGGCTGCACGCAAGCGGTTCAAGCGTTTTGGTTATGGCGTTCCAGTAAATGTTAACTCTGGCCTCGCCGTCGCGGCGCTGCACCTGCAGTTGTACTGCGAGGGTTGGCGTACTGAGCCGAACGACTGCCACCGGTCGCAGGGACGGGCGCAGTGCGTAACGCTGGCGGAGTTCGTCAATTTTGCGGCTGCTTTCGAGTTCCACCGCCTGGCGTCGGGCCGCCATTACCTGCGGCTCAAAAGGCTTTCGCTGGCGTTCCAGTGGTTCATCGAGCAGGGCCTGATAATAGCCGCGGATGCGCTGAAGATCGCGCGCCATCCGTTGCTCCAGCCGGGCGATAAACCCAGCCGCTCGGCTGCGAGCCATGTCGGCCGCCGCAACCATGGCCGCTTCGGAAGGGCCGATGGCGTCTTGAGTATTGGTTATGTGGGCGTCGGCGTTGGCCAGCGGATCGGGAAGATCAAGCAAAGCTCCGGTGCGGCTGTTGAGCGTTACGGAAAGCAGGTCCTCCCAGCGCTCGTCCGATTCGAGGCACGCGGCAATATGCCAGTATTGATACTCCAAGCGGTCGGCGGTTGCGCCAATTACCTTCACCCGCGCATTAGGAAAGGCAAAAGCCCGGGCTACCGGCTCTTCCATGGAAGATTT
Source organism: Planctomycetota bacterium (assembly GCA_021780285.1). GTDB lineage: Bacteria > Planctomycetota > Phycisphaerae > WQYP01 > WQYP01 > JABEVB01. The sequence continues at coordinate 19,884 of JAJXZA010000128.1, read as the reverse complement.
TTTAAGGTAAAGGCTCTCTATTTTCAGCGTGAGCGTCGAGACTCCCTTGGGAAAAAGCTGCTCGGCCCGCTCCACAAACATGGAGGCCAGGTTGACCGATAGGCCTGAATCCATCGGTTCTATCGCTACGGTGGTGGTTTCAGGGCATTGCAAAACGGCGGCGGCCGATCGCGGCAGCACCGCAAGACCCTGTGTTTCGTGCTCGGGCCATTCAATCAGGCCGCCCTGATTCTCCAGCAGGCCGACGGCGAATGAGCGGAGCCGATCCTGAATGGGCGTAGTCATGCGAAGTCCTCTCCAAAGAGCGCATCGTCAAGTTGCTTGCTCTGGTTGTATTGGTTTTGGGCGTCGAGCAAACTCTCGCCCAGCGAGTTGAAGGCGGTATCCAATTCGACGGGATTGGCCGATTTGAGCCACAGGTTAAGCACAAGTGTTTCAAAATCGTCCCCATTTTCAGCATTGCCAAGGATCGAGCCGATTTCGCCCACAACCAGTTCAAACATACGGAGTTTGTCGTTAAGCACTGCGAGAATTTTTTCTTCCAGTGAGCCGCGCGTGCATAAATTGAACACAAAAACCTCGCGTGTCTGGCCGATGCGATGAATGCGCCCGATGCGCTGTTCGATGCGCATGGGGTTCCAGGGTAAATCGTAATTGACAAGGGTGTTGCAGAACTGCAGGTTAAAGCCCTCTCCGCCGGAGTCGGTGCAGAGCATCACGGGCACGCGATGTTTAAACTCGTCAATAGCCATTTCCTTTTCGAGCCGACTTTGCCGGCCGGAAAACACCACATGCGGCACGTTTTGCCGCTGCAACATGTCCGAGAGGTGCTCGAGCGTCACGCGAAAGTTGACAAACACCAGAGTTTTGCCGCCGCGGTTAGAGCCAATAAGTTCCATAAGCCTGTGGTCTTTGGCGGATTGCCCCAGGTTGCGAACCAGTTGCAGCACCGGCCCGGCGCGATGATCCTGCAGGGCGAGGCGCTCCACCGCGGGGCGTACCGCCAGCGGATGGCTGCCGGCGGCCATCAAAATGGCATTGAGCTGCAGGCGGTTAAGCAGTGGAAGATCGTTCGGAATGGCCTGTCGGCTCAGGTTGCCGGCCGCATCAGCATCGAAATCGGCATCGGTAATTGCGTTGCGCGCCGGTGGATGGTCGGATGACGGCTGTTGTTCGGCGGCGAATAGGCCGCTCCGGGTTTGGGGCGCATCTTCGGCGGAGTTGGCGGCAGGCATATCGCCCCATGTGCCAAGGTCGTCGGGGGCAGGCTGCTCGGCAGGGGCGTCCTGACCTTCGGCGGCGAGGTGTAAAGGTTGGCAGCGCCATCGAATATAGGAATCGAGATGGCGGTAGAAGCGGGCCTCGTCGGGTTGAGGTTCAACCACGATAGTTTGGGCATAGCGTCGGGGCAGTTCGACATTTACCAAGGCCCGCGTGTTGCGAATCATAACCTGCGACAAAAGGTCGCGCAGCACGCGCCGATTTCGCGGGTCCCGCGGGTTGCCGCGTGTGACAAAGTTCTTCTTGAAATCGGCCTCGGTTTTAAGGTGCCCCGGCTCCAGCAGGGTAAGCAGGTTATAGAGTTCCACGAGGTTGTTCTGCACCGGCGTTGCCGTCAGTAGAAAGATATGCCGCCGCTTAAGCGCATTGACTAATTGCCAACTGCGGGTGGAGCGATTCTTACAGTGGTGCGCTTCATCCACCACCACCAGGTCCCAGGGATGGCTTGAGGCGAGGTCAAAGTGTTTGCGGTTTTTGGCCAGCGAAAGCGACGCGATAACCAGCGACTGGGTGGTCCAATCGTCGGCATCCCAGTTGGATGCCGCCAGGTTGAACTCCAGGCTGAATTTGCCCGATAGCTCGTCGCGCCACTGGCCGGTAAGAGCCGAGGGCGTGAGAATAAGCACTCGTTTCACCATGCCGCGAAGGAGGTACTCGCGCAGCAGCAGGGCGGCCTCAATGGTTTTGCCCAGGCCGACTTCATCCGCCAGTAGAACGCGGCCATGAAAATAGCGCAACACACGGCGCACGGTATCGAGCTGGTGCGGCAACTGGTCCACCCCGTGCACGCCCTGGAGGCAAAGCAGCTCATCAAAGCCGCGGAGCAATTTAAGCCGCTCAAGCTCCAGTCTCAGGGCAATGGCCGCCTGGTTGTTGCAGCGTGCGAATGTGGCGGAAAAATCGTCAACAACCATTGGAAGAAGCGGAATGCCGCCGGCCGATTTGGCGGTCGCTATTGCCTTGGCGGCAGCATTGGCGTTGTCGGCGTGCCCGGTTTGCCAAAATGATTGAAGCTCCATCTTCCACAACCTCTTACAACATTTTATTGGGACAGTGTAGCAAGTTGCGGCAAGTATTCAAAGAGCGCCGGGGAAAATCGGTGCTTTGTTGCGGCGGGCGCGGTATTGCATGATGGCCGGCTGCGGCCCCGTCGCCGCTTGCCGGCCGTCAAAATCTCGCCGACGAAGGGAGTTAATTCCGTCGGCGAATGTTTTGGCGGCCGAACGCAGCCGCTCGTGCAGGTTTACCCTGGTTTTGCCGCGTGGGCAGTCCATTGGCTCAGCAGGTTGGACGCCTTCTTCTGCAGGTTGGGGTTTTTCTGGCTTTGGGCCAGCGATATGGCCTTGCGCAAGTCGTCTTCGGCTTCGGTGCGGTGGCCCTGTTTGTTACGCACAATGGCAAGGTGATAGTAGGCCGTGGCCACCGAGCCATAGCGGGTGCTGCGCTCCAGCGCTGAGACGGCGCCTTCGGTGTCGCCGGTGAGATAGCGCAGCCAACCAAGCGTATCAAGCAGGTTGGGGTCGTGCGCGTAGGGGCCGGCCTGTTGGGCGTTGGCCGCAAGCTGATTGGATTTTTCAGCATAGCTCAGGCCCTGGTGCGGATGCTTGAGCTTCACGGCCAGTAAATACGCCAGGTTATTGAGCACTTCGATGTTATCGGGATTGAGCTGAAGGGCCTGCTTATAAAACTTTTCCGCCTCGTGGTATTGCCCGGCCTGGTAGGCCGCAATGCCCGCCATGGAAACGGCATCTGCGTTAACGGCGGCATCCGGGTTGGCGGCCAGAATGGCTTTACATGTCGCCAGGGCGTCGGCAAAGTTATTGGCAAGAAACTGCGCATTGGCAAGGCCGAGCGCCGCCACTTCGTTTTTGGGATCGGCGGACTGCAGGGTCGTAGCGGCCGCCAGCGTGGGCTGTGTGCCTACAAATTGTTGCATGGCATGAATGGCCGCCACATAAGCCGAGGCGTTGTGGCTTACAAGCTTAAGGAGCGTTTGGTAATCGCTCTGGGCTGCGGCCTTTTGCCCGCCTTGGGCCTTTGCCTGAGCACGCACCGCCAAAAGCGCCGGAACATTGGGCGATACGGCCAGCGCAGAAGAAGCGACCTTAATTGCATGTTGGTAGTGCCCGGTGTTAAGCAGCATCTGGCCGTAGGCAATGGCGGCATCGGTGCTGCGGCCCGCCATAATGTAGGCGCGGCGCATGTTGGCGAGCGCGGCGGTTTTATGTCCTTGTACGAGGTCAAACTGAGCCTGCCACTGGCGCCAGAGTGGTTCATTCGGGAATTTGCTTAGCGACTGTTGCAGCAAGGCGGCAAGTTGCTCAACCGGATTGAGCATGCGCAGCGTGACGGCGGTGTCGCTCTCGTCGCCGGGCTTTAACTGCGTGAACTGCTGGCCCAGCGGAAAGAGCATGCGAATGAGCATGAGCCGGGCGAGGCTGTCATCGGGGTTACGCCGCAGTGAGCCGCGAAGTTCCTGCACGGCCTCGGCATATTGATGGGTTGCAAAGTAAAGCGAGGCGAGAAGCCTGCGGCTGCGCAGGTCGTCGGGGTTTTTCTGCACGACCAGGAGCATATCGCGAATCCCCTGCTGCAAGTCGCCGCCGGGTAGCTGCGAATCAATGGTGGCCTGGCTGCGCAGGGCATTGATGTAGGTGGGGTCAAGGGTGTTCTGACCATTGAGGGTTTTGGTGTTAATAGGGTCAACAGCCAGGGCGTGGTTCACGAGCGTCAGCGCTTTACGCAAATGGCCCGATTCCCGCTCGGCCAGAGCGGACAGCACCAGGCCCTGTTCGTCGTTGGGATTTGTGGAGAACACTTTGGCCGCCAGCAACTGCCGGGCTTTCTTAATGTGGCCGGCGCGAATAAGTGTTTCAATGTAGCGCAAAATAACCACGCGGTCATTGGGGCGATGTTTATAGAGGGGCGCGTAATAGGAAAGGGCTTTTTGATATTGGCCCAGAATGACATACAGGTCGCCGAGGCGGCTCTGTACGGCATCAACCTTGGCGGGCTGCTTTTTCAAGGCGGATTTATACATTTGGATGGCCTGAGCAAAGTCGTGCTCGCCTTCGTACAACTCGGCGAGATAGAGCCGGCCCACGTAAGCGGTGGCGGCATCGGAGCTTTCGGCGAGTTTGTCATACACTGCGCGGGCGTTGCCGATCTGATTTTGCATAAGGTAAAGCCGGGCGAGGCCGGCAGCCAGTTCGTAGTTGGATGGGTTGGCAGTCACGACTGGTTTGAGCAGCCGAACCGCACGGGCAAAGCGCTTTTCGCGGGCATAGAGTATGGAAAGACGCTCAATATTTGTCGTATCGCCCGGGTTGCGCTTAAGAATAGCCAGTCGCCGCTTGATGGCCGGGCCGGGCGGGCCGTAGAGGTCCTGAATGTTGTTGTTCCACTGGTGGAGCTGCGGATCAGACGGAGCGTAGCTTAGAGCCTGATCAACAAGTTTGGCGGCCCGGCTGATGGAAGCCGCCGAACTGCTTTCGAGATAAAAACTGATGAGACCCTTAAGAGCCAAAAGGTCGCCGGGGTTTATTTCAACGGCGTGGCTTAGCGAAGAAACGCCTGCGGTGACATCGCCGGTTCGCAGTTGCGCCAGCCCGCAGGCGGTGAGCAGGGCCACATTGTTGGGGTTCTGCTGGAGGGCGGCGGTAATTGTGCTGATGGCGCCGGTATAGTCTTTTTGAGCCAGTTGTAACTGGCCGTGGTACAGAGCACCATTGACGCCATCGGCGTTTTTGGCGGTGGCCACCTGTACGAGCTGGCCGGCGGTTGTGAAGTCTTTGTCAGCAAGAGCCAGCTGAAAGCGGGTTTGCAAAAGCGGAATGCTGTCAGGTTTAATTTTTTCAGCGGTGGCCAGGGCGGCCTTAGCGCCGGCAAAATCTTTCTGTTGCATGTCGTACTGGGCAAGCTGAATGGCTCGCACCACCGGGTCGGGTATGGACTCAATGGCCTGGCGATACGCCGCCGCCTGGGTCATGCCCGGTATTTCAATGGACAGCGTATTGGACCCCAAAGAGCCAAAGTGAATGACCGGCGGCTGGGCATTGGGCTTGGCAAGCTGGTTGGCCAGCATGATGAACTCTGGCGAATTTGGTTGGGCTTTTTGCGCCTGGCGAATAACCGAGGCCGCGTCGAGGCGGCGGTTGAGTTTGAGCAGTGCCTCGAAAGCGGGCAGTACGACTTGGGGCATGGCGGGTGTTTTAACAACCCAGGGCTTAAGTGTTGCCCATGCACCGGCGTAATTCTTCCGCAGCATTTGCACCTGAGCCTTAAGCTGGGCCAGTTGCAGGTTGCTGGAAGTGTCGCGATGGGCCAGAAACGCCTGAAGCGTATTGGGATCGTTGAGCGCGGCCAGAGCCTGCGCCTTGATGACCACTGCCGCCGGGTTCTGCGGCGACACGGCCAGTACCTGATTGGCGACGGCCAGAGCGGTATGCGGGTGTTCGCGCAGGGTAAGACTGGCACGGGCAAGCTGTACCTGAGCCGCGCCCGGAAATTTGGCGAGAATGTCGTTAAGCTGTTTCAGGGCCAGCCCCGACTGCCCCAGCAAGTCGTAGGCCTGGGCCTGAAGCTGCTTGTCCTGAAACCAAAGCTTGTTCTGCTGCGGCGATGCGCCAACCACAAGCAGCGTTTCGGCTTGCTGCAGGGAGGTTAACGCATCGGCCACCTGGCCGCGGGCCAGTTGCAGTTCGCCGGTGTGCACGAGCACCCACGCGTTGTGCGGGTTGCGGCTGGCGACCCAGTGAATATTCTCTTCTGCTTTGCTTAACAGTGCCGTGCGTTGTGCGCCATGCTGGCCTTGCGCCAGGCTCAGATAGTCGCTGGCCAGAGCGGCATGAATACCGGCCTGATAGTAAGGGATTTTAATGGCGGCCATTCCGCCGCCGGGCGTTGGATGCGCCCTGGCGGCTTCGAGGTATTTGACACTTTGGTTGTAGTGGCCATGCTGGCGATAAAACTGGCCGAGTTCGAGATAGCCCTGAGTATGGGTAGGCTCCAAGGCGAGAATTTGCTTAAGCAGCGACTCCTGCTGCTGGTAACTCGCTCCCTGGAGCGTAGCAAGGCCAAATCGGGTGCGCAGCACCAGCACGCTTTTGGGGGCCAGCGTTTGTGCCTGGGCCAGGGCGACATTGGCCTGGGGCCAGGTGGATTTATCGCCGGCATAAACCTGGGCTAAATTGAGCCAGCCTTGCACGTTCTTAGGATATTTTTTTACAAAACCCTCTACCAGAGCCAGCGCCTGCTTGTCGAGTTTGTCGGCCTGCACTCGGGTAATAAGATGCTGGCTGTGCTCGGCCGCTGCACGCAGACGATAGGTTTGCGCAAGGCGAAACACCGCCTGCGCATTGCTGGGATCCAGTGCGACGGCTTTTTTAAGATCGTCTGCGGCTGTTTGAAAGCGGGTATCGGTGATGGCCACCAGGCCGGTCATTTCGTTGAGGCGTGACCACCCACGCAATTCGTAAGCTTCGGCATCTTTTGGATCGAGTTTGACGATGGTGTCGGCTTGCTGGCGCAGGATGCGCCATTTGGCCGGTTCGGGTGCAAAGTCAGCATATTTTTTGTAGAAGCTAAGGAGCCGATTTTGCGCCGGCATGTCGGTCGGAACGACGTGCACGGCGGTTTGCCAGGCGCTGACGGCTCCGTTGAGCCACTTGCGATGCAGATTGGAATATTTGTACTGTAAGTCGCCCAGGTCGAGCGCCAGCCGCGCGGCCAGGGCATTTTTATGGCTGTGCATGGCGGCTACCACCGCCTGCTGATAGGCCTGCACGGCGGCTACATAGTGTTTGGCGGCGATGGCTTCCTTGGCTTTGCGCTCGAGCCGGGCGGGGTCATGCTCGTAGTGAACGATCCAGATGTATACCCCCGTCATGCCGCCGCCGACAAGAATCACGGCTCCCACCAAAAACGCCAGGAACCTGGTATTGACTTTTTTTGCCATTGCGTGTCCTTTCAATCCTTTTTCAGGCGACCGCCGCAGCCGTCTCCTGTTATGGTTAAGTTAAATTTCAGTCGCCGGCGCCGCCCTGTTTTGTGTTGCCGGCGCAGCGTCACCCCGCATGCTATGGCCGCGTGGCGGTCGCCGGGCTTTTTTTCTCCGATGCGTTGAGTTTCTGCCAGTTGGGAAGCGTGCGCTCAATGTCGGGCAGGGCCGCCCGCAGGAACGAAATAATCGCCCGTTTTGCCTGTTCGCGTGTGGTAGAGCCTAGCACGTCTACCTCAATTTTGGCGTCGTAGCCATATTTGCTTTGTGCCTGCCAGAACAACTCGCTGACCTGTGCGGGGTCGGGCACGTATTGGCCATCCACCTGAAAGGTGTATCCGGTGTTGAGATATTCGCCGTCCGCGCCCTCGCCGCTGATATTGCCCAGGCTCGGCATATCGCCGGAGCCGCCTTCGGGAATGGCGAACGAGAGAAACCGCAGTGGAATGTTGGTGACCTTGCCGTTGTCATGCGGTACATCTGGTATGGTAATGGTGTTGATACGCTGCATTTTAAGGCCGGCTCCCTGCCAGCAAACGTTGGGCACATGCGGCGTGGCGAAGGCGGTGGGGTAATAGTTGATGTTGAGTTTAATGGTCGAGCCAGGGCTGCCGACGGGCCAGTGCGTGTTTACATACTCGCGTAGAAGGTAATGGGTGGTGCCAAGCGTCTGCACCACTTCGGTGGAGAGTTTTTCATCCACAGCGCCGGTGGGCGTTTGCCAGTGGCCCAGTGTGCGCGGAATGGTGAACAGCGGCTGCTGCAGCGGCGTGGGTGTTTTTTGAATGACGATCTTGAGTTTCCACTGAGCCCAAATGACGGCCACAATGCCCAGGGCCAAAATGGCGGCGGCCGCCAGCACCGAGTTAAGATTTTGGCGCTGCCGGGTCGGCGGGGCAAATGGTGAGTTGATGGCGGCGGTGCTCATAAGGCGCCTCCCGTATGGCTTGGTGATGGCGCCGTGTCGTCGGAGGCGTCAACAAAAATATGATCCAGCACCCAGGCAATGCCAAGTTGCATGAACAGCGCGGGAATAAGCATGAGCATGCCCAGGCTTTCGTGGGTGCTGCCCCGCGCCCATTCCGGCCCCAGTGTCACCAGAAAAACGCCGGTGAGCGCCACGCGCAGGGCGTTACATAAAATGGCGACGGGAATGGCGCACAAGGCGAGAAATATTTTCTGCCACATGGGACGCGTGGTGGTGTACGCCAAGGCAATGGCCAGCGCCAAAAAAGCCGTGAGGCTGCGAATGCCGCTGCAGGCCTCGGCCACATCCAACGGAAACCATTGGCCATGATGGAGCACGCTAATTTGCGTGGCGCTGCGGGTGGCGCTGATGTTAAAAAACGGCAGAATATGAACGCCCAGCCACGCCGCGAGAATCTGCAGTTTGCCGGTGATTTTGACATAAAGCGACTGCGGCGGATTGATCATGAATAACAGATAGGCAATGGGGAGCCACAGGTATCGCATGTGCTCCCAGCCGAGGATGAACAGCGCCAAGCCCAGCAGCACGACCAGTAAAGTCAGGTGCGAAAAAATAATCTGGCCGGTCGCCAGAAAAAGCACCTGGGCCCCGACGCCAAACACCAGCACGGCCAGGCCGGCCCAACTGCGCTTCCAGGGCAGGGCCTTAAGCTGCGACCAATTCTGTACTATGAAAAAGGCGCTGATGAACGGAATAACAAAACCCTGGCTGAAACTGGGGTTGGTGTACCATACGCTTACCAGGTCGTTGAGGTTGATGCGGTAGAGATAAAAAAATGGAACCGCCAGCAGCAGTATAAAGAGCCAGGTGCGCGGCTGCCGCCAGGTGGAGTCCAATGAGGCGGCCCGCTGCTGGCCCGCAGCCTGGCTGTAGTTGAAACGCGGCCGCGGAGTCGCTGCGGAGTTGGCCGCGCCGACCACCGAGCTTTGCGCGTTTCGTTCTGACATATCGCTCATAGAGCCTCTGTAAACTGACGAGACCGTCTATCTTGGGCGTCGCCCAGCGGCGGCGCTTCGACCGAATCGCATGGTGTCGCAAGGTATGCGTTCATTTGCCGCCACCGCTTCTGGATTGTTGCCTCTCGGCCAAGAGGTTTGCGGGTCGTAAAGAATCCTGCGTTCCACCAAAAAGGGCGGTTTCGCCGTAACCGACCTTAGCGTTCCATAATACCCTGATTTATCGGCTCAAACTACGCGCTTGCTGAAAGGTAAAAAAGCCAAGCATAAGCTTGGCTTGATTCGCAAAGATGAACCGATGGGGCCTCGCCCGCAGCATTTCTAAATGATGCTGCGTCGTAACAGGTTTTTGGCGGCTTTCTTAACGCTATTATAGCTAAAGTCGCACGATAATTGAGGCCAAGGGGCGAGCCATTCATCAACGGAAACCCATTCACACGCCGACCACGCTACTCGCTTAATGGCCGGTAATAATCGGCGTGATGTAGTAGTTGCGGTCGTAGGTAAAGCCAAACCCGTAGGCCGCCTGGAAGCCGTTGCGAAATACCGCCAGCGGCTGGGCCATAAGGTCTGAGCCTACGTTCATGACATCGTTGGGCTTAAGGAAAATATCCGGTTCTTGGCCGTTAAAAATGCTCTGAAGGTTTACGAACACGGTCATTTCCTGATGGCGGCCGATGCGGCGCGTTAGTTCGCAGCGCCGTGGAATGGCAAACGCGCTGAGATTGCCGGCGGCGGCAACCGCCATCTTGAGTGTAATGTGCTCGCCGCTGAGCGTATAAACGCCGGGTCGTGACACATTGCCCATGACGTAATAATAAGTTGGCTTCACCGGCGGAATATTGATGATGTCGCCGGAGTGAATCACGATGTTATAGAGCGGGTCGCCCTCGCGCAGCTTTTTAAGCGGAATGCGAATGACGGTTTCGTTGGCCCCGGCGACAAGCTGCGGCTTGGCGTTGCCGGCGGCAAAGTTGGGCATGGGCTGTGCCGGCGCCTGCTGGGCTTGTTTAGCTGTGCCGGCATTTTCCGGCTGTTTGGGAGCCGGGCCGGGCAATGCTTCCCAATGATGGTTGACATATACGTAGTGCGTCGCACCTTGCTGCGTCGTGGGTTCGAGTGCCTGCTGGAGTAAGTTCTGCTCGGCCTGCTGCTGCGAGGCGGTCATCTTTTGTTGTTGTGTGGCGCTCGATTGCACCTGATTGACAATGTTGGTCAGGGCGCTAAACGGCGAATTGGCCGAGTTGCTGGCCGAGCCGGTTGCAGCATTGGCCTTGCCCGATGTTGCCGGTGTGGCGGCGCTGCTTGCGCGAATCACGTACAGATATCGCATGCCGGGCTGCACATTCATATCGCCGGCAAGCGCCAAGGCATCGAGCAGGCGGAAGTTAGGCGAGGTGATGTTGTATGTGCCGGGCCGTGCCGCGGCGCCAATGAGCGAAAAGACGCGGCTCTTGGCCTGGGTAACGTCCACGTTGACCTGCGGGCCGGGCTGGTGCGGTCCCGGCGGCGACATCTGGCCGCTTTGAATAAGTGTGGCGATGATGCGCTGCTGAAGTTGTTTGGCGGTGAGGCCGGCCGCTTTAACAGTTCCGATGAAGTCCAGATTAATCTCGCCCTGGGAGTTTATTTCGCGGGTTTGGACCGATTCCTGATCAGGCACAACAAGCTGAAAAACCGAGACGGTCAGCACGTCACCCGGGCCCAGGACATAAGGTTTGGTGGAAACCACGAGATCGGCCGGCGTTGGCAGTCGCGAGTTAGGCCAAGGCAGTGCAGGCGGGTCGTTAACCGCCAATGAGTCCAAAATGGGCCACGTAACAGGTGTTGGATGAAAAAAGGGCCTGCCTTTGTCAAATCGTCCTACCTGCGACGGGTCAAACCAAGAGTTGCGCAGGTTGGCGTAATCGCCAAGATCATTCAGGGCGGTGCAGCCCATCATGGAGGATCCAAAGAGTGCCAACCCCAGCACGGCGCCTGCACGCACTGCGCGGAAAAGCAATTGGCGCGGCGAGGTTTTCACCCGTGGGGAACTGCCGGAGGAGTTGTGTTTGCGACCTGATGCGCGGGCCATATCTAACCTTTCTTAGGTGCATTGTTCTGCTATGGGCCTGGCGCCCCTCGGCCAGTCGCTCGTGACCGGCTTTGCAGTTGGATGCAGGTATACAATTCTGCCTCCTGCAGCGGCAACTCATTACCAGGGCTTCGGCCAGAGCGCCTACCCGGTGGCCATGTTATCGGCACGAATGCTTGGCCGACTGCATATGGGCCGCTCCTGTTAGCGGGGCGGTGTCAGGCCCCAGCATGTTCAACCATGCCGTGGGCGGTGTCAAGCAATTATAGCCGCTACCTGGCGGCGAGTCTTTGCCCAAGCGCCAAATTTTTTTTGCGGCCTGGCGGCCACGGTTGCTAAGCCGCTACAACTTTATCGGAACTGGACCCGCGTTTAGCCCAAACATTTTTGCCGAATGCCCAGCGTCGGCCTATGTCCTTCCAGAGTGGCCGCCAATTGTTCCGGCGCGGTGCGAAAACCAATTTCTGGGGGGGCGGGCATCTTGCCCGCTTTACGTCATGTCGGGCGAGACGCCCGACCTCCGAGGTTTAAATGGTCGGGCGGCATTTGACCATTCGCCAAATTTATTGGCAGACTCCCTTCCAGAGGGGTCTGCCAATTTTTCTGGCGTGACGCGATATTTCATCGTCATAACCCATGTTTTTGTAGTGCAAATGCCGTTTGGTATGATTCGGCATGGCCCGACGCCCGATTTATTGGCAGACCCTTCCAGAGCGGCTGCGCCGCGTACTTGTCGCGGAAGCCAACGTTGAGTAACTTATCCGCTTCGCGCGGAACATCGAGGTTTAGCCGCAGCACCTGAACCCACGCCGAAGATGATAGGAAGCACTGCGGTTGCCAGTAAAATCGGAGCTATTAGTTATGTCAAACATTCCCAGCTTTAAAACGGTTGTAGTGCCGGCCCATGGTCAACCCATTACGATGGGGCCGGGCAATGTGCTCAATGTGCCCGATCATCCCATTATTCCATTTATAGAGGGCGATGGCACCGGAGCTGATATCTGGCGGGCGTCGGTACGCGTGTTCGATGCGGCGGTCAAAAAAGCCTTTGGCGGTAAAAAGCAGATTGCCTGGATGGAGGTTTACGCCGGCGAAAAATCGTTTAACAAGTTCAAGACCGGCACGCCCGAGGGCGATGCCAAGGCGTGGTTGCCCGACGACACTATTGAGGCATTCCGGCACTTTTTGGTGGGAATTAAGGGTCCGCTTACCACTCCGGTGGGCGGCGGCATTCGATCGCTTAATGTGGCATTGCGGCAATTGCTGGACCTTTATGTTTGTTTGCGGCCCGTGCGGTATTTTGCCGGTGTGCCAAGCCCCGTGAAGCGGCCTGAAGCGGTGAATATGGTGATATTCCGCGAAAATACTGAGGACATTTACGCCGGCATAGAATGGGCCGCGGGATCCGAAGAAGCCCGCAAACTACTGGCATTTATCAAAGCTGAGTTCCCCAAGGTGTATGGCAAGGTGCGTTTCGCCGAAAGCAGCGGCATTGGCATTAAGCCGGTAAGCAAGGATGGCTCGCAACGGCTTATTGCCGCCGCGATAGACTACGCCATCAAGCATAAGCGCAAGAGCGTAACGTTTGTGCACAAGGGTAACATCATGAAGTATACCGAGGGGGCGTTTCGCGATTGGGGCTACCAACTTGCCAAAGAAAAATATGGCGCCGTCGAAATAGATGGCGGCCCGTGGTGCCGCCTGCCCAACGGCATCATCATCAAGGACGCCATTGCCGACATCACGCTGCAGCAGGTGCTAACCCGCCCGGACGATTTCGACGTGATTGCAACGCTTAACCTCAATGGCGACTACCTCAGCGATGCGTTGGCGGCGCAGGTGGGCGGTATTGGCATTGCTCCCGGCGGTAACATTAATTACCACAGCGGCCATGCCATTTTTGAAGCCACGCATGGCACGGCGCCCAAGTACGCCAACCTCGATAAAGTAAACCCCGGCAGCGTGGTGCTTTCGGGTGTGATGATGTTCGAGCACCTGGGTTGGCAGCAGGTGGCCGACAGCATTGTAGCCGCGCTCGAAAAGACCATCGGGCAAAAAGTTGTAACCTACGATTTTGCCCGACTTATGACCGGCGCGCACGAAGTGAAGTGCAGCGAATTCGCCGATGCGGTTATCAAAAATATCTAACAATTGCGACAATCGCCTTGCGGCGGTGGGCGGGGCGGGCTGGTACTGTTAACGCCGCTTGCCGCCGACCGGGGCGGTAGTTGCCTGCGCGCCGCCGACAACGTAAACTACGCAGGATATGCAAGTAAGCCTTTTTATAACGTGCTTGACCGATTTATTTGCCCCGCAGGTTGGCATGGCGGTGGTGAAAACGCTGGAGCATTTTGGCTGCAGTGTGGACTTTCCGCAGGCTCAAACCTGCTGCGGCCAGCCGCAGTTTAACAACGGCTACCCGCAGGAGGCGCGCCCACTGGCCGAGCGGATGATTCGCGTGTTTAAAAATTCGGCCTATATCGTAACGCCTTCCGGGTCGTGTGCGGCGATGATTCGCGACCACTACCCGGAATTGTTTAAGGATGATCCGGCCAAGCATCAGGAGGCGTTGGATTTTGCGGCACGCTGCTATGAGTTCGTGGAGTTTTTAACCCGCGTGCTCAAGGTGGACGTTTCAAAACTTACGCTTCCCGACCCGCAGCGCTTTACCTATCACTACACCTGCCACCTGCGCGGCCTGGGGACCACCGGTGAGCCGTGTATCAGCCTGCTCAAGCAGCTTAAGGGAGCCAGTTTTATCCCGCTGGAAAAGGCCGAGCAATGCTGCGGCTTCGGCGGAACCTTTGCCGTAAAATATCCGGACATTTCCGGCGCCATCGTGCGAGACAAAGTGCAGTGCGGCCAAAAAACCGGCGCCGACGTGATGATTGTTAACGATGGCGGCTGTGCCATGAATATCGGCGGCGCCTGTCATCGGCAGCATGGCGACTTTGCGGTAAAGCACATCGCCGAAGTATTAGCCTCGGCCATTGATGCAGGGGAGAGCCGATGACTGCCAAAGCCGCCGGCTCGTCGCCCGGTTCGCTCCGGCATTCGCTGCCGGTGTTTAACCCTGATTTTATGCGTGAAGCGGCGCTCACCAGCGCTGACGAGGCCCTGCATACCGCGCTGGACAACTCCGTAACCAAAAAAGACTATGGCCGCCGCGCCACACTGGCCGAATTGCCCGACAGCGACGCGCTGCGAACGCTTGCCGGCGACATCAAGCGGCACACGCTCGACAATCTCGATTATTACCTTGCCCAGCTTGAGGCCAATGTTCAAAAGCATGGCGGCCATGTGCACTACGCCCTGGGCCGCGACGATGCCAACCAGCTTGTCATAGACATCGCCCGCCAAACCAACAGCAAGCTGATTGTCAAAAGCAAAAGCATGGTCAGCGAAGAAAGCGAATTGAACCACGCCCTGGAAAAGGCCGGCCTTGAACCGCTGGAAACCGACCTCGGCGAGTTTATTCTGCAGGTGGACAACGACCATCCATCACATATTGTCATGCCCGTGATTCATCGCAATGCCAAAGATATCGGCCGGGTGTTTGAACGCTACTTTAAGGTTCCATACACCGACGACCCGCAAAGCCTCGCCGAGATGGCCCGCGTGTATCTGCGGCAGCGTTTTAATCAGGCGGATATGGGCATCAGCGGCGTCAACTTCGCCATTGCCGACACCGGCTCGATTGTGCTGTGCACCAACGAAGGCAATGGGCGCATGTGCACGTCGCGGCCACGGGTGCATGTGGCCATTATGGGCATGGAAAAAATCATTCCTGAAATGCGCGATCTGCCCATTTTCTTAAAGCTGCTGGCCCGTTCGGCGTCGGGCCAGGCGCTGACGCAATATACCAACATCATCACCGGCCCCCGGCGTGCTGATGAACACGACGGCCCCGATGAGTTTCATCTGATTATCATGGACAATGGCCGCAGCCGCATTTTGGCCGGCGATTACCGCGATACGCTGCGCTGCATCCGCTGCGGCGCGTGCCTGAATGCCTGCCCCATTTACCGCAAGGTGGGTGGGCATACATATGGCAGTGTTTACCCTGGTCCGATCGGTGCTTTGATTACGCCGCTGTTCAATGGTCTTGCGGAGCACAAGCACCTGCCGCACGCATCGAGCCTGTGCGGCGCGTGCTACGAGGCTTGCCCCGTCAAAATCAACATCCCCGAAATGCTCATTCACATGAAAAAAGACCAGATTGACCAGGGAATCGCCGGTTTTGGAGAAAAGCTTATCTTTCGATTGTGGACCACCGGGCTGCGCTATGGCTGGACGTACCGGCTAGGCCAGTTTGCCCAGCGTGTCGGCATGCGGCTGCTGCCGCACAAAGATGGATGGATCACCCGCCTGCCCGGCCCGGCCAAAGGCTGGACGGCCATACGCGATTTTCCGCAGCCGCCGAAAAATAATTTTCGTACTTTGTGGAACCAGCGCCGTGTAGACCGCGGCACCCCGGAGGGCAAGCGATGAGTCTGCAGCAACCCGCCCATACGCCGGACGCATGGAGCGTTGCCAACCAGCCGGCGCGGCGCGAATTTTTGGCGCGCGTGCGAAAAGCGCTGGGCCGCACCGGCGAAAGCACGGAGAAGCCCGCAAGCCGCCCGCAGCGAAATGAGGCGGTCATCAGGCAGGTCGCGGCTGGCGACCCGGGTCGCAGTGTGCGTTGGATGGCGCAGGCCGCACAGAATGGAGCGAAGGTCGCAGCGGCAAATCCGGTGAATTTACCCGCGATTATCGAAGCATTTCTGGCGGGCCACAAAGCCGATCGCGTCATGCTCGACTTTGCCGGCCCCATGCCTGTCGGTTTGACCGAGTTGCTCCAACGTCGCGGCTCGCAGGTTGAGATGTGGGGCCGGCCCGACTGCGGCAAGGTTGTTTTCGATTGCGATGTTGCCATCACCGATTGCCGCTATGGCCTCGCGGATACCGGCGCCCTGCTGGTGTGGAGCGACGCAGCCTTTGGCCGATCGGCAACGCTGACGATTCCGCTGCATATGGTGGTGCTGCCGGCAAAGCAAATTGTTGCCGACATGGTGGATGGCATTGATCGCATGCTCGCGGATACGGCCGGCGGCATCCCATCAAATGTGGTCATTATCAACGGCCCCAGCAAAACCGCGGACATTGAGATGAACCTCGTCACCGGGGTGCATGGGCCAAAATATCTTTGCGTGGCCGTGGTTGATTAACGCTCCCGGTGCCTATGCCTCTTCCGGCGGCTCGCCTTTGGGGCGGGTTTTCCAGCGG
Organism: Planctomycetota bacterium; assembly: GCA_021780285.1. Lineage (GTDB taxonomy): Bacteria > Planctomycetota > Phycisphaerae > WQYP01 > WQYP01 > JABEVB01. Next base: position 3,319 of record JAJXZA010000128.1, on the reverse strand, counting down.
CGGTGTATCCACAAATACTGGGTCGGGTCTTCGCGGACAAATGTTTCAATCGCCCGCGTGTAGCGCTCGGTAATGTAATACAGTTCATCGCTTTGGCTCTGCCAGTCGGTCGGCTCAATGATGTCGGTAATGCCCAAATCAAACTCGAAGCGGTCGTTGCGCCGGCGGGCGTAACCGATAATCACCGGCACATTATGTTGAATTGCCAGCAGGCCGATGCTTTTGTAGGTGCTGGCCAGGCGGCCAAAAAAGGGCACAAACAGACCTTTTGGCCCGGCGTTTTGGTCGGCAATGATGCCGAGCACGCCCTTGTTTTCCAGCACGTCCTGGGCGGTGGTGGTAACGCCGCGCTTGGAGAGAATGATCTGCCCTTTGTTTTCGCGCACACCCAGCAGCCAGGCGTCGAAGTGCGGGTTATCTATCGGGCGGGCGATGCTGTAGCTCTTAAACCCCAGCGTCGCCATGGTATAGCCGAGTATTTCCCAATTACCGTAATGACCCGTGAGCATGATGGCTCCGCGACCGCGCAGCGCGATTTCCAGAGTTTTACTCATCTGCCCCAGATGCACATGTTGGTGCCAGCGTTCAATATTGATGGTGCGCGTTGTGGAGATGACATCAATGGCCAGTTCACAAAAATGCTGCACCGAGCGACGGGCGACGGCTTTGATGCGGTCTTCCGGCCAGTCGGGAAAGCTGCGGCGAAGGTTATCCATACCGCGCTTGCGGTGTTTGGCGTCCACGGCAAACAGCAGCGAACCAAAGGCGCGGGCGGTCTGCAGGTTGGCGTTCACCGGAAACATGCCGAGCATCATGGTGGCCCAGCGGGCCGCCATATATTGGCCGAGGTCGAGCGTGGGATTTCGGGGTTTCATGCTGCGACAAAAATTCCTGCAAGTCCGCGGCAATATCGCCGCCGGCTAAGTGTACAGGACGGCGCGGCGCATGCACAATCCGCCGCGAGTTGTGGCAAACCGCCGATGCCGCGGACAGGGCGCGGATTAACGGCGGCCAGCTTACCGCAATAGAAAAAGGCTCGCCAGCGTAATGAGCAGTACAATAAGCGTGACAACGGTGTAAACTTTATCGCGATCCACAAACGCAAAAAGAATGACTGAAGCAGCCACCCGCATCACCGGCGTGAGTACCAGCAGAAAAATGCCGATTTCCATGACATCGAGTCCGCGGGCGTGCAGCAGCCCCTGCGACACATGCGACAAAGACAGCGAGAAACGCGCCTTGAGCATCTCTTTTTTATCCAGCGGATGCTGCACCATGGCCAGCACCAGGCCCAGCAGCAGGATGCTTACGCTGCCAAACGAGCCGATGCGCAAAATCCACGCGGATACATCCTGAATGACCGTTTCGTTGGTAATGGGCGCTTCGCCATTGTCGGCGGCCGGTGGCGTATGGGCCGCCATGGGCGAAGGCGCTTGCGCCGCGGGTATGTCTGGGTTTGGCTCTGTCATGTGCTATTCCGAATGTTAAAACTTAAATCCAAAGCCGCGCAGCAGCATTTCTATGCCGATAAAGCCCAGGGCGATGGCGAACACCTTGCGCACCAGCACGTTGCTCATACGCTCCATCAGTTTGGTGCCGCACATGGCCCCAAGCAGCACCGCACCGGCAACGGGCGCCACCAAAAATGGCAGCACCAACCCGCGCCGCAAATAGACGCCCGCCGCCGCCGCCGCCGTCACGCCGATCATGAAATTGCTGGTTGCGGTAGACACTTTTGCCGGCAATCGCATGGAAATTTCCTGCGCCAGCACCTTGAGTACGCCCGCGCCGATGCCCAAAATGCCAGCCATCAGGCCGGCCACAAACATAATGCCGATGGCCGGCCGCAAACGGGCTGCCTGATAGGTAATTTCGCGGCCGAGGCGCTTGTCGAAGTACGAGCCGCGCATTTTCATGCGTTTGGCCCACGGGCCGCTTTTAATATCTTTGGGTAGTTCTTCGCCGATGTTGGCCAAGACCGGCAGCAACGAAAAAAGAAGCGTCAGGCCGAATAAAATCATCAGCACTTGATGGTTGAGTCGGGGAGCCAGAACCGCCGCGCCAAAAATGGCGCCCGTCGCGGTAGACACCTCCAAAAACATGGCGATGCGCACATTGGTGATGTGGTCGCGTACATACACCGATCCGGCGCCGCTCGACACGGCTATCACCGAGACAATGCTGGCTCCGATGGCATCGGTAATGGGCAGGTGCATGAGAATGGTAAGCACCGGTACAATGACAATGCCGCCGCCCAAGCCGCTGATGGCCCCGATAACACCGCCAAAAAACGATGCCACCGCGATTTCAATAATCCAGACCAATGCCGCTGTATGCACATCCATTGCCGTTTACCAAACTCCAACGCCGCGCCTGCCGCGCCATAACGCCCGGTGTATAAGCGAGCCGCAGGTACACTAGAGGATATTGTCGCAGGATTCAACACAACGCGGCGGTAAGTTGTGATGGGTCTGCCAATTTTTCTGGCGTGACGCGATATTTCATCGTCATAACCCATGTTTTTGTAGTGCAAATGCCGTTTGGTATGATTCGGCATGGCCCGACGCCCGATTTATTGGCAGACCCGTTGTGATGAGGCCAGTTGGGTTTGCACCTGCTGGAGGAAACAAGAGCAGCCTTTTTCCGCCAGTATTGTGCAGGTTGCCTCGCATGGGGCTGATAGCAACACGGGCCGGCAATTCAACGCCGGCCCGTGTGTTAAAACTCATACCGATCCGTGTGGCTTGCTCGGCCCAATCAGGCATTGCTGCGATTGCGTCGCGGCAGCAGCAACATGCCGGCCCCGGCGGCGCTGAAAAGCAGGAGCGATGCAGGCTCCGGCGTCTGAACCAGCGCATTATCGAGCAGGTAGTTACTCGCTACCCCAGAGGCAGGCTTATTGTCTGTACCGACCGTAATTGTGCCATACTCATTGGTTGCCGGGGTTGTCCTGAATGCGAGGCCCGAGTCGCTAAGCAAAGTAGTACCTGCAGTATTAGTCACGCTGAAACCCCAAGTCGGGTTAGCGGCTGTCAGCGAGGAAGAGGTGATTGAAACGCGGTACCAAGTTCCAACGACCGGTTTTAGGGATCTGCTTGAGCTGTCGGTAGTGTCAAACGCGCTCCCATTCGCCCATGTAAACTGGCCACTGTTAGCCGCCGAAAACAGCATCACTATGAGTGGATTATAGCCAGTAGCGTAGCTAGTGTACTGTCCCTAACGGACGTTTACAGTTGCTGGCCGTCATGGTTCGCGGAGCACACGGCGTCGATAGCCCGCTTGGGCCAGAATATTTGAAAAAACTGTGAAGTGCATATCG
>JAJXZA010000279.1 GCA_021780285.1 Planctomycetota bacterium | reverse complement strand
CTTCCAATGCGGTTGACAGGACCGTAATGACAGGGCGACATCATGCGGGAAATGCTTTCTTGATGGTTTACCTTCCGGCGGGATTTCCGCACCAACCCCACTAAATTTTAGAGCCAGCCGGCGCCAAAATGACGCGCCATGTACGATTCAGCATGTACGCACAAACGCCTTAATGGTTGCGCATGTTCGTCCGCTGGACGGGCCATATGGGCGGATAAGATACGCGCCGACCGCCGCCGGCACAATAAATGTTTCGGCATAATGCACAATCATCGGCTCAAAAGCGCCCGTTGGGGACTCAATGATAGCCTCTTCACCTTCGACAAGGTTAAGCACATTAACACCCCCTTTGGTATCGTGCAGTACCGGGGCTGAAAACCAATGCCGACGCGTCTCGATAAACTCGCGCTCGTGCAAGCCGGTGCTCTCTTCACGCCAACCGACGCCCTCTGCGCAGAGAATCACGCGGTTAACAAGCTGCTGCTTTACATATTCCGTTGTGCGTTCCCACTGAATGTTGGCTATGCCGTGCGCCAGATGTATGGGCCGCGGCCTGCCATCGAGGCCCAGACGGCCCCAGTCCCACATTTTGAAAGTGAATATGTATGGCGTGGCGCTGATTTCGAGCACCAGAGAGTTCTTTCCTGAGCAGTGCACGGTGCCGGCCGGAATTAGAAAGTGATCGTGTTTCTTTGCCGGCAGCCGATTGACATATCGCTCGGCTGCGAAGGCGCCGCCGCTTTGGGCTGCATGTAGATCACGGATCATCTCCGTCCGGTCAATACCCGATTTAAGTCCAAGGTAAACCGAGGCATCATCGCCCGCATCGAGCAGGTAATAGCTCTCGTCCTGCGTGTAGTGCATGCCAAATTCATTTTGTATGTACTCCGTCAGCGGGTGTACCTGCAGCGACAAATTGCCGCCGCCCATGGTGTCAAGTAAATCAAAACGAATGGGAAATTCGTCGCCAAACCTGCCGTGTACCTTCTCACCCAAAAGCAATTGCGGATGGCGGAATACAAGATTGAGCGACGGCATTTCTATCGTGACAGCGCCAAAACGCAGCAGGAGGCTGTTTTCCTCTGGTACGCAGTCAAAGCACCATGCGAAGTTGGGGGTTTGCCTATCCAGATCGCAAAGGCGCTTCATCCATTGGCCGCCCCACGGGCCAGGATCAAAGAACGGCGCCAACCGGATTGGCCGGGTGACAGCGTGCCGCAGCGCCCGGTGCAGTGCCGGCGCGTCCACGAGCTTGGGATGCTGCGGGTCATGCACATCGAGCAGAAAATCCCAGCGATCAATAAGCGACTTTTTCCACCGGTCGCACACGCGCCAATCAACAAAAAACGCCCGCTTGTACTGGATGCCGGCGTCGGCAGTTCGATTGTCAATCCCCAAATTCGACGCAGCGTTTCGACGGAAACGATTCTGGGCTGGCCAACGTGCCAGGTCGGCGTACACCAGCAGGCCGCACTCGGCAGCGGGACATACCAAAGCTGCTCCGATGCCCACAATCAGCACTACGCCTCGGGGGATAGCGGCAATACGACTCCGCAGGGCAGCTATCCGGGATACATCGAAAAACTGCGGCAGTTTGAGGTTGCACATGAAGCCAAACACCGGGTCCTCTCCGCCCAAGAACGGCTCGACCAGGCGTTCGATCTGTTCCGGTGCGGCGAGCGCGGGCGCAGTACCTATGGACAACGCCGGATGTAGCCGCCGAGCCAATTCGGAAAGGATTTCTGTTTCATCCAAACCCAGATAACATTCGATGCACGCAATTGTTTTAGATTCGCGGCGCTGCTTGATAGCCTGGAGCAACTGCGACGCAATTGCGTCCCACCCCTCAACAGCATGACCGGCGCCTTCAGGAGCATGAATAACCGGAAACCTATCGTAAGTTGCTTTGTTCACAGGTAATCCGCACCCATCATAAAAAGCACTGACACGCCCAGCAGAGCCGCGCCGTTGCCCAAGGATGCCGCAGCCACCTGCACCTTACCCCAGGGGGTAAGGGCGTGGCAATCTACATAAGACCGCAGGCAAGGTAGAATGACATCAGCACTTTGCATAATGCCGCCGCCGACAATCACGCGCACCGGATCATAGGCGTGGATCAAGCTGACCAGCAATGCTCCCCAGTACTCCAGACTGCGGTTCCGCAGCGACAGCGCGAGTTTGTCTCCTCGCTTCGCCGCCTCGAAAATGACGGCGTAGTCCACTTCGTTGGAGGACGACAGCAGGCTCTGCTGCCAGCGGACATCCTTGCGTGCAGCCTCAACAAGCGCGGCTTTCTGGGTTATGGCTTCTACGCAACCCTGCCCACCGCACCCACAGGGGCGTCCGAGCGGTTGCATGACAAAGTGCCCCCCTAGGTTGCCCGCCTGCCAATGCACGCCCCTTAAAGGACGGCCCTGCAGCAGCACCGACGTGCCTATGCCGGTACCCAGAGTCACCATCACCAAGTCGTCAACGCCGCGGCCGGCGCCAAATCGCCATTCTCCCAGCAGCGCGGCGTGCGCATCGTTTTCAAGTTTTACGGGAAGACTAAACTCCGCAGCAAACCAACCCGGCACGTCAACCCGGTCCGCATCGGGGTATTTGGTCCCAAGGGTGCAGAGGATTTTTCCCGCCCGCGCATCAACCAACGTTGGCACGCCGATGCCCGCCCCGCCAAGCATGTCGGGCGACAGCCCCCGCTGAGCACATAGGGCCCTTAGGCAATCGCCGATTCGCGGCAGCGCTGCGCCCAGACCGTGCTGCGATACCGCCGGCAGTGTAGCTTGCGCCAGAAGGCTGCCATCCTTCACCAAGCCACATTTGATGAGGGTACCACCAAGGTCTGCGGTAAAGTAAATCACGCCATACCTCACAGAGACTCGATGCAACAGGCGAGCCGGCCAACGCAACGCAGTGCCGTACTAAGACAAAGCCAGCGGGCGCCTGCACCGGGCCTGCTGCCTATTATCGTGACGATCCCCCAATTCAAGCTGCACCAATACAGTACAGAATCCGCCTTTGAAGGCAAGGAAAGCCGTTTGGGCAAACAGGCAAGTCAGGCATGATCACGCCTGTTTCTTGGTCATCGAGGGCGGCCGCGGCCCGTTTGCCGCCCAATCTATGTTGGGGGCGGGACCCATTTCTAACACAAGCTCCCCGCCTTTTACAATATCCTTATGATAAATCCAACATTGGGTTAGCGGCACGCCATTGAGTGTAGCCCGTTGAATATACCGGTTCCAGTCTGAGTTGCCCACGGTACGGATGGTAAACGTACGGCCTTTATAATAGCGTTGATCTAGGTGAATGACTATGCTGTCAAAGAGGGGGCTGCTAAGGTCGTAAAATGGCTCAACCGAAGCGCCGCCATTCACATGAAATAACCCCATGGACACAAATACGAACCATGCACCCAACTGGCCTTGGTCCTCCTCCCCTAGATAACCGTCGTGGGGTCGTAGCCCATAGGTGCAGTCCAGGACCTCCTTTGCCCAATACTGCGTCAGCCACGGCATGCCCGCATAATTAAAGAGGTGGGCTACCTGCATGTCGGGTTCGTTGCCGTAGTTCAAGTAAACATCCGCTTTGGTGGCCAGTGCATCCATTGAAAAGTTTGCCTTGCGACTCATCTTAAACGCGTAGTTCAGTCTTTCGCAAAATCGTGCGTCACCTCCAACCAGGTTGATCAATCCCTGGACATCGTGCGGCACGAACCATAGATATTGCCAGGCCGTCGCTTCCGTATATCCGTTGATAGAAAAGGGGTTAAACTCCGCAGGGAAAGAACCTGTCCCGTTTCGGTACCGCATAAAACCGGTATTGGCGTCCCATACGTTGCGGTAATTATGAGCGCCCGCGGTGAACTTTTCAGCGTCATTCGCTTTATCCATGGCTATTGCCATCTGAGCAACACACCAATCCTGGTAACAGTATTCGAGCGTCTGCGAGGCGGAGTAAGGCACATAACCTTTGTTGCGGTACAGCTCGATGTTGGGAATTCCCTTCTGTCTGACGATCCCATCTTTCTGGTAATAAGGAACGCCATCAACGGTGTGCTGTTTAATGATGGCGGCGTAAGCTTTTTCGACATCGTATTGACGAATGCCTTTCATATAAGCGCCTACGATCATAGGAGTTTCGGGACTCCCTATCATCATGTCGGAGTAGGCGTTGCCCACCGAGGCGTCCGCCAGGTACCCACCATGGTCGTAAACACTTAATTCAAACCGTATCCAATTATTCATGTGCTCAGGGTATGCCAGACACCAGATACCATTGAGGTCCCAGAATGTGTTCCACACGGCGTCGGTGCTATAATGGGGAAACGGGTCCTTGAAGGTCTGGGAGTCCAGGCTGTAGCTGCCATCCACGTCGCTGATGGTGGCACGGCCAAGCATGGCGTGCCAAAGTCCGGAGTAAAACTTGACGCGATCCGTAAACTTTCCGCCGTGAATCTCCAACACCTGCAATGTATCGTTCCAGGCGTCTGCCGCAGCCTGTTTAGCTTTATCAAAATCCCAATGAGGAAGTTCGTGCTCCATGTTCATGCGGGCATTGTCAATGCTCACGTAGGAGATGGCGAATTTCATTAAAACGGAGTCTCCCTCGCTTGCTGCGTAGCTGACATAAGCGCCGGTTTGTTTTCCGCCAACGCTGGCCTGGCCCTGCATAAGCTGGTTGGATTTCCACATGCCAAATGCATTAAATGTTTTGCTGAATTTGGCGACAAAATATACCTTGGTGCGCGTTCGTGTATTCCATCCAAATCGGGCGTCAATATAACCTGCAATCTCGTCCGGTTGGTAAACTTGAATATGAGAGTCTATGATTTCGGCTGTTTCGCCAATCTTCCGCCCGATGTCCAACAATATATTTGCCTGATCGGTCTTCGGGAATACGTACTTATGGAAACCAACACGTTTTGTGGCAGTCAGTTCCACAGCAATTCCGTATCGGTCAAGGTACAACCGGTGGTATCCGGGCGAAGCACTTTCCCTGCTTTTGGAAAAAGGACTGCGAAAATGCTCTGCCTGCGTTTGAATGGTGCCCACCGTCGGCATCGTATTCAGGCCTCCCAAACAGTAATTGTGCAGATGGCACATGCCATCCACTGTCGTTTGATTGTAATCATAGGTGCCGCCGCCGGTATCGGGAGTCAGCTTAACCATGCCGAAGGGCAAGGCGGCTGTTGTTGTCAGGAACACGCGATTGTAGACGCCGGATCCGAGAAACACATTTACATATTCGACAGGGCGCGTCGGCAACGCCGAAAAATCGCTATAGACCACATGACTCTTCTTCGGGAGAACCTCCAGTTTTACCCCATCGTATTCAGCCCAGCTTCCTTGCACAATATTCAGCGTAACAGCATTGAGACCTCGCTGTAAGAAGGCCGCAGGGAAGGTGGCGACAATCTGTTGACGCTGCCCGGGCTTCAGGTCACACAGGATACTTCTATTGTTGACTTCAACCTGAAAGACTGGAGGAAAAAAACTGTTTGCGTTGACGAATCCCACCGTCAGCATCAATGAGCCGGCCGGGGCGGCAGCACATTCAAACTCTATTCTTAACGGCCGCTCGGTACCGCGCGGTGCCGGCCAAAGTGTGTTGGCCCAGGCATCTCGCGGTCCGGGTTGGATGTACGGAAAATCCTCTTTAGCGCGGCTCCAGCCTACTCGATATATGGTTTCTCGGTTGCCGCCAAAATATCGTAAAAACTGATCGTAGTGTCCGGCAATCGCAAACTCGTCAGATTTTCCGTCAAATTGGCCAATTTGCCATAACACTTCGCCCCTGGCATCGCTGGCATACAATGGGTCAACAAATAGAGACGGCGTCAGAGCTGCGCCCATCGTGATGGCTGTAATAGATCCAAAGGTCCTGCGGGTAATTTTGCGATGCGCCATTGCCAGAGTCCTTATACAAAAAAAGAAATAGCTGTGATTGCTTGCCTCAACTGACGAATTCTCAACTCAATTCGGCAGAGGCGGAAGAGGGTTGGGTGTCTGCCATCCGTCGCACCACTGTTGGGACCAGATATCCCGCAGATGAACGCTCGCCGCATGGCCGTCGAGGTAGCTAATATTAACAGCACCGTTATGTCGGCTTATGAATACCGACCGGATATCATTTGGGCTGGTATAAGAGCATGTCAGGCCATAGGTGTCCGGCGGAGGCGAATCGGTCCAGGCGGGATATTCGTCCACGCGGTCGCTATCGCAAAAAGCCGGGATTAGAGACGGCGCAACGTCGGTGATGTCGGGGTTGCCGGGCCAGTGTCTTGCATCTATTGCACGCCAAGACAGCCATTGCATGGTGTTAAACTGCAATCCGGTGTATTGACCATTATATAGCCATCCATTGAACCCATAGCTTCCCTGCCAAGGCGGAAATGCCCACATCGTATCAACGCCTGGATGAGCATAAGACCCCTGCGGTAAGAGTGCGGATGTCCATAGAACGGTTGCCGCAGGACATTGGAACATCGCATTGGCCCCGCTGGTATAGTTGTTCAAGAAGCCTCCGGAATCGGCATTGCGATTGCTGCTGAGGTACGGCGTCAAAAAGCCCATCCACAGGACGTTATAATTGTCCACGTAATATACCCACGGGAACAATTGATCGTTGTTGCTCTGTACATACTCCTGCAGACCCATCACCAGTTGCCGCTCATTCGACAGGCAACCAATGGATTCCGCTGCCTGTCGCGCCTTAGCCAGCGCCGGCAGCAGAAGTGCAATTAATATCGCAATGATGGTGATTACCACCAGCAGTTCAACAAGCGTAAAACCGTCTACACCCGGGCCGCTCCTCCGCATGTGCCTAGGCGGGCCTGCGCCCCTGGCATCGACTAAATGCCGACTTGAATCTGCGGAGTTCTGCAGCATAACGCACTCTTTCATGGCTTTGCAGGAGTATGGGGCCTCGTAGAATCACCAAACACACGGCTTTGATGGCGGGCTTTGTTCCGTGTTGTCTCGGCGATCTTCGAGACCCTATACATCAGGCCTGCTTTCTAAGGCGCTTCCGTAGCAGCAACCCCAAGCCACCTATCGCAAGCAGACCGACGGTTGCCGGCTCGGGCGCCGAGGTGTTCGAAAAACTAAAATTACTGATTTGCTGGGTCTCAATCGCGCCCCCGGTGCCGCCGGTAAAGCCGACATACGCATTCGAGCCACCAACGATAGACGCCAACGTTGCATTCAGCACGAAGGTTTGGCTAAACGTGTTGGCCCCCTGCACCGCGGTAAAGACCAAATTGGTGCCACCATTATAGGAGATCGTGATATTGGCTGAAACTGCCGGAGCATTATTCGGCGAGACCGTAAAGCTCACCGGCGAGGTCGGATCGCTGGTATTCACCGATCCATAAGCTAACTGGACGACTGATCCATTATAATTTTCAACTCCGATTCCAAGAGCATCCGTTGGAGCACCCCCTGAAGTCAGCAGCCCCTTATAGCTACCGCTGCCACCCAGCAGGTTCACGCCGCCGCTATTGTTTTGGACAGCGAAAAAGAAGCCGTCTCCGGTCGGCTGGGTATTGTTCTCATTGCCAGTCCACGTAAAACTGGCCGTCCATGCCTGCGACACCGATTGCTGCACATTGAACCACGCCGATGATACTTCCGTGAAATTAGTGGAGTCGGTCAGAGTCAGGACATTGCTGTTGACTGATGGCTGGCCCGCCCCGGGGGAGCTACTTCCCCCATTAAGGGTAACAGTTCCGTTGCTAACGCTGGGCGATCCGCTGCTGGTGGCGTCGTTGGACCCGAAACCACCAATGATGTCGGCTCGGAGCGGCAAGGTCGCCGCAAGCGCAACCACTACCGCTGCAGACAGGAGCGCCATAGGTCGCCGTTCACATCCCGCAGACCAACCCGAACATGTGAGCCGCTCATTTCGCCTCCCCTTGCACTTAAAGGCCTGAGACCGAAGCTGCCCCCTCGTCATTGATGTCAAACCCAGCTTGCAAAACATAATAAACTCCTGCTCACTGCGTGAGCCTCCAGAACTTCCGCCATAACCGGGCGGCAAATGCGGGCCTGCCGCACATGCAGCAGACATTGAATTGACCACTTAAGCATAATCACAATTTATGTTTTGTCAATAGAAGGTATAATTACATACAACATGATCCTGCTGCAACATCCGTACCACCGGACTTAAACTTGTAAATTTCCCATAATTTCAGCATTTTTAACCCAAACAGACCGCTTTTGCCGCCATCGAGATGTCGCCACGACATCGCAAGCAATGTGTAATTGTTAATATATTAACTCATAGTGATGCGGCGTCTATAACGCATGCTTACGCCAAAAGTCCGGCCATCCAGCTAAGCCCAATAGGCACTCATCATAAGTGTTTTGCGCGCGCATACTCGCGGCCCAACGTTGACTCACGCTCCACCAAGGAGCACGCAATGGACACCGTTACCGCGGGCAGATGCGGCGAGACGATGCGCTGCGACATGATGCTGACCGCCTGAACGCCCATCGCCTCGGCTGACTGGCGCACCGTCGTCAGCGGCACTGTCAGCAGCGCGGCCGTTGCAGTATCGTCAAAGCCCGTCAGTTTTATTTGCTGCGGCACACGCACGCCCGCACGCAACAGCGTGCGCATGACCTTGGCAGCCGTCATATCGTTGACGCACGCTATGCCATCAGGCTTGAATTCATAGATGAGACGCTCAATTAAGTCAGCATCATCGCCATCGCCCGAACAGCGCTCGCAGGTGACCTTGGCACTAAGGTTGACCGCATTGCGCAAACCTTCTTCGCGGGCTTCGGTTGTTGGGTGCGGCCGGCCATCCGAGAAAAAAACAATGCGGCGGCAGCCCAGGCCAACCAAATGCTTGCCCACAAGAAAACCGCCCAACTCATTGTCGCTGCCGACCACATCGAACATGCTCCGATCATGCAAAAGGTGTATGTCGCGATCCAGAAGCACCAGAGGCAACTTGCGGGCTAAGCACTGCGCCGCGATCGCGTCATTGACTTCATGCCCCAAATTCAGCAGCGGCACCGGCAGATAAAATATGCCCTTGGTTCCGGAAGCAATCACATCCTCCACCAGCCGGGCGGCATGCGGCGGCGTCGAGTCAAGGGGCATTTCATGAAATATGAGCCGCCAACCACGGCTCTCCGCCGCGCGCACGAGTACGCGGTGCACATCAAAAAAGATGCTTCCAGTTTCCAACGGCAGAAAAATGGCGCCGACGCTCTCGGCGCCGGCAGGCGACGATGGCGTATTCCCGACAGCCTGCACATAGCTGCCCGAACCCCGGCGGCGTCGCAGCACGCCTGCACTCTGAAGGTCGCGTAGCGCTCTAATAATAGTGATGCGCGAAACCTTAAACTGTTCGACCAGTTTCGTCTCGGTCGGGAGCTTGCTGCCAGGAGCATATTCGCCGCGACGAATGGCTTTGAGGAGTGCATTATAAACAGTGCTGTATTTGGGCTGCGCGCCGCCCTGTGATTTGCGGGCGGTGTTACCTGAAGTTTTGCTTTTGTCGGCCATGGGGTGCGGTGTCCATTCGGATTTCAACTCTGACTGCGTTATTGTCGCCAATGGGCCTGCATATGCAAGTAGCCCTCGCACATGCCCCTACCCTGCGCGGAGGCCGCCGCCGCCAGCGTTAATTGCTTCATAAGGTTCCGTCGCTGCTGGTTGGTTGTTTCCGCCATTCATCAATCTCCAAAAAAAGGGCATACCCATTTCATGGCATGTTAATATATTGAAAAAGCGCCGCCGCTGCACAAGGGAGTTTATCGTACGGCGCTGTTAAGCCCTATCATGGCCCGCTTTCCGGCAGCGTTTGCGAGTTGCCACTTGCCGGCAGTTATATTGCCAGTTATTACCGCCTGCGCCACACCGCCATGTAATCGCAACTGCGGCCCAGCCTGCTGAAACTCGCAACCGCGCACCAACAACCGACCCGCCAGCGATTCTATGGCATATTGCGATTGATCCCACTGACAAAAGGTGCAGTCTCCAAAGCCAACCGTGCATGCGGAGCCAAGCCGGGCAATCTGCCGACACGGCCCCCAGAAGGAACAATTTACAAACCGCACCGGCCCTTTATTGGGAGGCTGCACCAACACCTGCACCGGTTCCACCTTGCCGAGTTTTAAATAATCAAACGACACGAACTCGCCATTGGTGATGAGAAGCCCAGGTTTCTGCGACTGATCCACCACGCACGCATGGCGCGAGGCATCGGCTCCAATGCCTAAAAAGTTGCCATTGCAGGCGCCGGTTTTACCTTCAATAAAGCGGTACGCCATGCCATAGCCGAATGAGAAGGTGTTAAGTACATATTCCCAATCAGAACGGCCAAACACAAACGATTCGCCCTGGCGGTACATAAACTCCAGCACGCGGCGATGGTGCGACCACCACGGGTTAAAATGCACATCTTCGATGCGGCCAATGTCGTAAATCTCATCCACGAGAATGCCGGTTCGCAGCGGCTGGCCTGTGACATTGCGAATAAGGTGCCGATGCGCCTTGACCGCGCGAATGCCCCGCCACGAATTGAGCAATTCCACATTGCTGACCATGGCGTTGTCACCAATCATGCTGATGGCCCAAGGGTACTCCAGCGGCACGGTATTGGGATTTTGATTGGGATGATAGATCGTAAGCCCGCCTAACGAGGCGTTGCCGACAACGGTAATTGTCGGCTCGGCGTCTTCTTTGCCTTGGCCGCCGGTAACCAGCAGCAACGTGCCCAGCGGCGCGATGCGCCTGGCCGCACGGGCAGTTTTGTGCGGGCGTGCGCGAAGGTCATGGCCGCTGTGCGACACCGGCCCTCTAAATACGCCCTCCAAGGCGACCGCTGAAGGCACATAAAGCGAACCATCAACCCGATACCGCCCCGCAGGCAGCAGCACCACCCCGCCACCGCGCCTGGCTGCGGCATCAAGCGCCTTTTGGATGGCATCGGTGGCATCGGCCCGGCCGTCACCGCTCGCACCATAGTCGGCGGCATTAAATAATACGCCGGAGGTCAAATGCGTCGCACCGCCCAAGCCCGCGCCCATTGCCGCCTGGTCAACGGGCACACCCGCCGCCGCCAGGCCGCCGGCGGCCATGGCCTTGAACCAGTATCTGCGATTGATCATTTAGCGTCTCCGCACAGAAACTTTGCCACACCCACCGAAGTATATCCGCCCCTTGCAGTTCACACTGCCACAACGCGCTGGAAAAGTGGTTATTGCGGGAGTAGAGCAGATAAGGATTACTATTTGATGCTTGAGCGGAGCCAAAAAGGCTCGGTAGACATCACCCCATGGTTGGAATGGTTTTTAGGTTGCCTCGGAAGAGCCGTTGACCGCGCCCATACTGGCCTTGCCGGCGTTTTGCATAAAGCCCACATTTGGGAGCGCATCAATGGCCTCTCGCCGGTGAACGAGCGGCAACGCAAGGTTTATAAATCGGTTGCTCGATGGCTTTGAGGGCAAGCTCTCAAGTTCAAAATACGCCAAGCTTGCGAAATGTTCGCCGGATACGGCTCTCCGGGATATTAAACTCCTGCTGGACCAAGACATTTTGGTTCAAGAACCAGGCGGTGGCCGCAACACCAGCTACCGGCTGGGTGAGTTGCAGAACCAAAACAAAACAGATTTACCGTGCGATTGCAGACCATTAAAGAAATCTGTTTGTGATAGGGGCAGCAGCACTTTGCATGACCGATGACTTAGCCAGCGGCCAACATAAAGCCACAAATGAGAACCACAAAGGCGGCCAGCCACGGCTTGATCCGCCCGAAGTCGCCCAACCCATCGAACAGGGTCCGCAATATCAGAACAACTACCACCAGTCCGAGGCCAACATTTACCGCGCCGCCTGTTTCGAAAGTCACAAACATTATTTTGCCAAACAAAGCGGCAAGATGACGTATAGGCCCAGCGCCGCAAGGGCAAAGTTCGCCACCAGAACTCCAATCGCCGCTGCCGCAGCCTGCCAAGGCGGAACCTGCCCCAGGTCACGCAGGCTCTCGAACACCACCCGGAACATTAGTATGACTGCCACTACGCCTAATACCAAACCTAACGCGTTACCCCAGGCAGCTGAAAGCGCCGCAGCGGAGATCATAATAATGAGCGGAACCACTACCACCGAAAACAGAGCGCCGGCCGAAAATATGTCCGTACGCAGGCTGCCGCCGCGCCCCAGCCACGTCCGCCCCAGGGCTATACTGATAGCGACAACAGCAAATCCAATTGCGACAAACACAAAAAGCAGCGGACACATTGCCATTAGAGCGAACGCACCGGCTGCGAGGCTCCGCGGTGAGGGGTGGGCCGGCTGACCCGCAAAAGCTGACGCCAAACCAGCCAAACCCAAGGCTAATATGTACGCAATGCCAAATGTGAATCCGCTCACCGCCGCAAACGCCAAAACCACGGTATGCTTTGCGCCAAAATTGCGGTACAGCGGCTCTATAAACTTAAACGTTTTGGCGTGACGGCTTGGACCGCGTTGCGACCGGTCGTCACGCTTTGCGGAACCCGCGAAGCGAATAGGCTCTGCGGTGGGCAGAGCCGCAGCATCAGGCGAACCGCTCTGGCCAGCCGTCAAGGAACCCGGCGCGGCTGCAGTGCCAGCCCCGCCGACAACTGCGGACTGCATGGGCACAATAAAAGGCTGGCGGCATAACATGCATTCGCCCGCAAAGCCGGCAAGATGATTCGGCGCAGACAAAACATGGCGGCAGTGCGGACACCTGAAGTTGATGGGCATAAGTGCGCTCCACGGCGATTAGCCCGCAGCCCACTGAACCGTATCTTAGCTGCGACCCGGCTCCGTCTACTCTACACGGCTTACTAACCGATGTCTCCAGATTGCGTGTGTTTTGTCCGCAGCCAGATACTCCATATCTCAGAGGCGATGTCTCTATAGTGATGGGAAGGCCCGGCGTCAGCAGGGCCAAACCATTTTACAAACTCTTCGTGCACAATCTTCTGCAAATCGTCTACCGAGTGACAATCTTTTAACCGCGGCAATATGGTGCGAGCCTCTGGCTCGTACTCGTCAGTATTGGTCTCGAAGTTGATGCCGATGGGGTCGTGTTTAAAGAGCAAAGCAGCGACAGAATCAAAAAGTTCACCGTATTCCGCTCGGGCTCGCTTGCGGGCTTCTCGGGCTTGGTTGTACATTGCAAACTCTCCACGCGACACGGCTGCCAATGGCTATTGCGACCACACCGACGTTCGCGGCCTTAGGCTTCAACTAATTATTATATTGCCAGGACCCACGGCAGCGCCAATCGTATTCAGCACGTCAAGGCCGCACAATCCGGCCAACTTTCTCGCAAGCGGCAGCAATCAGCAGTGCGGTGCATCGCCAGTCGCCCCGACTGCCAGCACCGGTTCTCTTTCGGCACTCGGTGCGTGCCGGACACGGGCTTGCGCCGATGAGGCCGCGTTGCCAGCCTACTGGCCGGCCGCACTTACATGAAAGCGCAGCACGTTGACCGACCGCGGCGGAAACACATGCGTAAAGTCAGCCGACACGTTATGTATGGTATGTTTCGTCGGCACAACATTGTGGGGATCCGCAATGCTGTTTTGAGCGTTCCGCGGGCCCGTAAGCACAATACACTTGCCGGTGGAGGCCACCGTACCGGCGCCATTGAGCGAAATAGACGTTGACACCGGCGTGTCCGAAATGTTAACCACTTTAAGTATCACATCGCCGGTGCGGTTGTCGCGGCTGGCGGTGGCGCGCAGCGGCCGCTCGGCCTGGATTTTAACATCGTGAATAAGCCGACCATCGAGATAGCAGCGAACGCGGCCATCGCCTACCTTGATGCGAATGTCGTACCACTTGCCGGTTTTAATATGCGATGGGTGAAAATCGCCCGGTGCATCAGGCATTTCAAGGCCTTCGCGCGTGTTGCCCCAGCCGCCGATGTTCCACCATGAAGGGGTATTTTCATTGTGCGAGCAGAAGCTGATGAGAAAACCCTCGTCGCCGCTGATTTTGCGGGCTTTAAGGCTCAGGGTGTAGTTCTTCCAGTTATTGCCGCCGATGAAAGCGGTTTTATTGGTAGCGATGTCGGTTTGCTCCAACGCGCCGTTTTTTACCTGCCAGTTGCCGCTGCGGAAGTGCCAGCCGCTCTTACCATCGGCGGCAAAGTTGGACTGGTACAGCACCTTAGCTCCGCGGGTGACTTTAATATCCTTAAACTCGGCGGCAGTGTTCCATGTGCCTACGCCAATGGCGCCGCCCATTGACTGGGGCAGATGGCTACTATACTGCGTCGTCAACGGCAGCACGACACTGCCTTTGTTTTGCGAAAACATCACCTGCATATAATACGAAGGCGAACCAAAGCAGTGCAGCGCATTGTAGCCAATGAGATTGGTGCCCCATTCTGCACGATTGACATTAACCAGCAGCGGAGCGTAACTGCATATGATGACGTTGTTGGAATCACGTTCCAGACCGGTGAGCCACGCGGCATCACCCAGCGCGGCATTGAGAGTCGGCGTCGGATGACCTTCGGTTGTGGCCCACTCGCCGACAAATATCTTGGGAAAGCCGGGGGGCAATTGGTCGTAATGATGGGTGTCATTCCACATGGCGGTTGCCGAGCGGTAAAAGTGATCGTCCACCAGGTCGGGCTTTACGCCGTCAAAGTCGGCGGCATGAACCGTGGCAATCAGCTTGATGTTGGGGTATTTGGCCCTGATGGCCCGGGCCATCGTGCTGAAGCGCATGGCATAGCTGCCCGAATTATCGTAGAAATCTTCATTACCGATTTCGACATAGTTGAGCTTAAACGGCTTGGGATGGCCGTCTTTTGCGCGAACCGCCCCCCACCGGGTATTGACCGAACCGGTAACGTACTGAATTTCTTCCAGGGCGCTTTTAATGAATGGCTGCATCGCCGCCTTGGTCGAAACATGCTCGTGGTTGAGCGAAAAGCCGTCGTAAACGGCCAGCACCGGTTGCATGTGCAGATCCTGGCACCACATCAAAAACTCCATCAATCCCATGCCGTCGCTGGATGGATAACCCCAGCACGACCAGTGCCCGGGGCGCTGCGTCACCGGGCCGATGGTTTTTTTCCAGTTGAAGCGGTCGGCGATGGACGAGCCTTCCAGGTAGTTGCCGCCCGGAAAACGCAGAAACGACGGCCGCATCGCCTTGAGCTTTTTTATGATATCAATACGAAAGCCATTGGCCTGATTTTTATACGTCGGCGGAAACAGCGACACATAACCCAGCCAGATGGTGCCCGGTGATTGCACCGACACCACAAACAGGTTATTGCTTGCAGGCTTAATGTCAGCCGCGGTGTGAAGCGTGGCGGTGAACTTTTTCCAATCGGTTGTGATGCCGCTGATTTGAGCGGAGGCCAGCACCGCCGAACCATTCTTGCTTTCAATGGAGAGCGTGAGCGGGCCGCTGAAGCCGGCGGCCGCACGGGCGTAAATGGTGGCCTTATAGGTGGTGTCGGGTGTGGCGGGAATGCCCCAGTAGCCATCGTTGGCTACACCGGCGCGTCCGCCGGTTCCAACAGAGGCGACATCAAGCTTCAGGCTGGAGGTAAGCCCGGTATGATTGGGGGTATTAAACTCATCGAGTTTCATAGTGGCCGCAGCATTGCCGCTGGTAACCAGCGACCAGTGCACGGGATGCGCTGCATTATCCTTGAAGGCGCGATTTTGAATAAGCTCGGCATAGAGGCCGCCATCATATGAATTGTTTATTTCTTCGGTCATCAGACCATAGAGAATGGGACTGATGGGATGCAGCGGCTGAGCGACATTAACCGTCATGGTTGCGTGGGCAGCTCGCGGCCCAGGCGATTGCGCCATGGCCCGGCCGGCAACAAGCAC
The DNA here is from genome assembly GCA_021780285.1 of Planctomycetota bacterium. Classification (GTDB taxonomy): domain Bacteria; phylum Planctomycetota; class Phycisphaerae; order WQYP01; family WQYP01; genus JABEVB01. The sequence goes on along the minus strand of JAJXZA010000279.1, from coordinate 5,110 downwards.
CAAAAGCCCGCAACACAAAAGCATCGCAGTTGCATGGCGCGTCAGAGAAGTGGTAAACGGCAGCGCCCGCATGACGGTGGTGCTAACACCACCCTGAGCGCCGGCCGTGGGCCGCGGTGATCGTTGCGAGCAGGCAATAGTTTGATTGGGTTGTTTGCGTTGGAGCATGGGGAAGTTCCTCATTATTTCAACCGGCGATTACAACGCCGCATTTGTCAGAATTATAACGAAAGGCACAGAAGCACATTACATAAATCTTATGGCGTTTTGCGCAATGTTTTAGTGCATTTTGCGCAGCACCAGCCGCGCCGCAGCACTGTTAAAATTGCCATTTGTTTATGAACGGCGACGTTTTGGACGTCTACGGCATACGTTTGCGGAAGCACTGTCTCAGACCGCGCACCACCACACTGGCCAGGATTGACAATTAATTCACCCTTCGCACTTCGCCCCCAAAAAACACGCACGGACCGAACCCGATCGCGCCTTCACGCTTCGGGAGTGATTGTCCGGCCCAAGCTGAACCAGCAGGGCAAAAAAAAGACCGCGGCCCCTTTTGGGAGGACCGCGGTCATAAATCTGGCACCAACCTACTCTCGCACCTGTGGGCACTACCATTGGCCGTCAGAGCTTTACGGTGCTGTTCGGAATGGGAAGCTGTGTTACCTCTGACGTAAGAGCACCAGAAAACCGGAATGGCTGGTTTCCCAACCATTCCAGGGAACTTGGTTTCGCCGTTCTTTGGCGAATGAAGATTGCGTGATGGGCATAAGACGACTTTTAGTCCGCGCTTGAAAATCAAAGAGCGCCAGCTACTTAAGTGGCTGGTGTGCCTGGTCCTTGAATCAGTCGCATAAAGCAGAGCCGAAGCACTGTACTTAAAACGATCAAAAATCAAAGTGGCCAAGCCAATTGCCTGTTAGTACCGGTCAGCTCAATGCATTACTGCACTTACACTTCCGGCCTATCAACCAGTTAGTCTAACTGGAGGCTATAGGGACGTCTCATCTTGAGGGTGGTTTCACGCTTAGATGCTTTCAGCGTTTATCCTTTCCGGACATAGCTACCCAACTGTGCCCCGAGCGGGGCAATTGGTATACCAGGGGTCCGTCCATCCTAATCCTCTCGTACTAGGGATGAGTCCTCTTCAAACGTCCTGCGCCCACGGCAGATAGGGACCGACCTGGCTCACGCCGGTCTGAACCCAGCTCGCGTACCGCTTTAATTGGCGAACAGCCAAACCCTTGGGACCGCCTTCAGCCCCAGGATGCGATGAGCCGACATCGAGGTGCCAAACCGCGCCGCCGCTATGGACGCTCGGGCGCGATCAGCCTGTTATCCCCGGAGTACCTTATATCTGTTGAGCGATGACCCTTCCACTTGGAATCACCGGATCACTTGGTCCTGCTTTCGCATCTGCTTGTCATATCCGACTCGCAGTTAAGCTGGCTTATGGCCATGCCCTTACAGCGCGGTTTCCATTCGCGCTAAGCCAACCTTAGAACTCCTCCGTTACATTTTAGGAGGAGACCGCCCCAGTCAAACTGCCCACCTAACAGTGTCTCACAGCCGGCTTCACGGCGTGTGGTTAGATCTCAAATGTAATAAGGGTGGTATTTCACTTTTTGACTCCCCATCGGCCGAAACCGATGGATCAACGCCTCCCACCTATGCTACGCATACGACACCTGGGATCGCTATCAGGCTACAGTAAAGGTTCACGGGGTCTTTCCGTCTTGCCGCGGGACTGTGGTATCTTCACCACAACTCCAATTTCACCGAGTCTCCCTTTGAGACACTGGTCCAGTGATTACGCCATTCATGCGCGTCAGAACTTACCTGACAAGGAACTTCGCTACCTTAGGACCGTCATAGTTACGGCCGCCTTTTATCGGGGCTTCAGTCGTCAGCTGCACCTTGCGGTTGACCGGCTTCTTTAACCTTCCGACAGCGGGCAGGCGTCAGTCTGTATACGTAAGCTTGCGCTTTAGCACAGACCTGTGTTTTTGATAAACAGTTCCCAGACCCTTTTCTCTGCGGCCCATCTTGCGATGGGCACCCCTTATCGCGAACTTACGGGGGAAAATTGCCTAGTTCCTTAAAGGGAGTTGTCTCGAGCGCCTGAGGCTATTCGCCTCGTCTACCTGTGTCAGTTTGTGGTACGGGCATACATGTTGTCATGCAACGGCTTTTCTTGGCTGCAACTTTGCCGGCTTCGACATCAGATCGGTCTAGGCCTTGCGGCACACCCACGTCTAACCGGGTGACCGACTCCGCTACAGCGTCACGTGCAATCAACCTTCATGTACGGTGCGGGAATATTAACCCGCTGTCCATCGTCTACGCCTTTCGGCCTGGACTAAGGACCCGACTAACCCTGGGCGGATTTACCTTCCCCAGGAAACCTCAGACTTACGGCGAGCAGGATTTTCACCTGCTTTATCGTTACTCATGCCGACATACGCACTTGCTAACGCTCCAGCCGTTCTTTCGATCGACCTTCAATGCTGATAGCAACGCTCCTCTACCGCTCTTTCGAGCCCGCGGCTTCGGTGAATGCCTTATTCCCGTTCATTTACGGCGCCATACTTCTCGGCCAGTAAGCTATTACGCACTTTTTAAATGGTGGCTGCTTCTAAGCCAACATCCTGGCTGTCATTGAAATAAGACTTCCTCTATAACTAAGACACTCTTTGGGACCTTAGCCGGCGATCAGGGTTGTTTCCCTTTTGACCTAGGAGGTTATCCCCCCAGGTCTTACTCCCGTGGAACTCGCACCGGTATTCGGAGTTTGATTGAAGCAGGCAGCCTTGCGGGCCCCTAACTTCATTCAGTAGCTCTACCCCCGGTTTGATATAGCACGAGGCTACCCCAAAAGGTATTTCGAGGAGTACCAGATATCTCCACGTTTGATTAGACTTTTACTCCTCCCCACAGGTCACGACAGACCTTTTCAACGGTCACGTCTAGCGGTCCTCCTGAAGCGGTTAAGCCCCATTCAACCTGCCCATGGGTAGATCACGTGGTTTCGGGTCTATCGCCCACGACTTAAGCGGCCTGTTCAGCCTCGGTTTCCCTTCGCCTGCAGTCCGTAGGACCTTAGGCTTGCCGTGAACGATAACTCGTCGGCCCATTATGCAAAAGGTACGCGGTCAGGCGGCCTTGCGGCACTAGCCCTTCCACGGTCTGTAGGTATACGGGTTCAGGTGCTTTTTACTCTGCTAGTAGCAGTGCTTTTCAACGTTCAATCGCCCTACTGGTTCACTATCGGTCGTACAGGAGTATTTAGCCTTGGGCGGTGGTCCGCCCGGATTCACACGAGATTTCACGAGTCTCGCGCTACTCTGGTACCTCTAGAGGCTTTGCGGCTTTCTTCTAAGGGGCTTTCACCCGCTTTGGCCCGTCATTCCAGACGGTTCGAATAGCCACGCAGCTCTCACATTGAGGCCCGCAACCCCGGGGTTACCCCCGGTTTGGGCTCTTCCGCGTTCGCTCGCCACTACTGACGGAATCGATTTCTCTTTCTGTTCCTGCAGGTACTTAGATGTTTCAGTTCCCTGCGTTCGCTCGCACCCGCCTATGCATTCAGCGGGCCGTAAATGAGTTTCCTCATTCGGTCATCTCCGGATCATCGCTTGTTTGCCAGCTTCCCGGAGCTTTTCGGAGGCTACACCGACCTTCATCGCCTCTGTACGCCAAGTCATCCACCGTATACCCTTAGTAGCTTGGCCACATTGATTTTGGACCGTTCAATGCTTTGCCGACAGGGTCAGCATCACATCAACCTCTTCCAGAACCAATTATCCCGGCCTCTTGCGAGACCGAAACGACCAATCCACTTGAGTAACTTTGGTAACTGTGTTCAATGGGTAGAACACAGTTAATTTTTTAGCGCTCTTGACGCCCATACCCACAAGCCCCGTTCGCCGCCACCCTGGTGAATGGCCGCTACTTGGCGCTTGCACTTATGAGCACTCAAGTTTGGATGTGGAGTTGTCTTTTTACCACATCACGCAATCTTCAATTGTCAAAGAACGCCGACAAAAATTCCATCAGGTTGTCGGCACTCGCCCAAATAAGACAGGTTTATTACCAGCCTTGTTTGACCGGGTGCGGGCTACCTGAAGCGCGTTCGTTTATATTTTTTGGTTGGTCCAGCGGCCCCTGCCGACCGGACCCTTTAGGTGGGTTCCATATCAAGCAGAAAGCTTTATGCTGCACACATCAATTGGATGTTTACAACCCGTGATGTGATTGGCAATCGTTCAGCTCCTTTTGCATTTTAAACCGGCAAGCTCTTTTTTCGCTTACCACACCCGCCAAACCTGCAACCATCTTTTCGGTCGGCTTACAGCCCGGCAATTCATTTTGAGGCGTGTTACCCACACCCCAAACCTTAGCACAGTATTCTATCGGACAAAATCTTGCGTGTCAAGCACACACAAAAGATTTTTTTATCCGTCTCTTAACCCGCCCTTATTAGTTCTCTAAATCTATCCCCACTGCAGCACGTTTATAAGCACCACCGCCGCAGCATCATAACCGCCGCACCAAAAGATGCAACCGTCACAACAAGTAAAAGATTACCCGCGAAGTACCCCAGTGTCAAGCAAGGCAAAACCCAGGTAAAACCGGATCATTTTCGCGGTCAACCAAGATGCCGTGAAAAATGCGCGGACGGAAGTTAATAGGCACGGCATGCGGCATGTATGCCGCGGCTGCGCCGGGAGGGTAGAGCAGGTGATAGTGGAGCAGTCGAGTTTGGGGCTCTGCGCGACAGGCTCGCGCAGAGCCGCAGAGACCGCAGAGATTTTTTCATATTTTTTTTGGCGCTGCGCGTTGGGTTGGGCGCGGGTCGCTTCGCTGCCGCGTTGGTGATGGTGATGAAATAGGCTTGGATATTGGGTTTGGTGCAGGTGGTGTGGTTAAGAAGTTGCAAAACATTGGGAAATTCGTGGAGGATGCCAGATGGATTTCGTAAAAAGCAGCAAAACAACAGGAGTCTGTCCGAGTCATAGAAGCTCTGCGATGGGCCGGAAGTGTCTCGGATGCGAGGCGTCGAGCCGAGAGCGTGTCCGGCAGGAGGACACATCGAGGCTTGGCAACAAAG
>JAJXZA010000271.1 GCA_021780285.1 Planctomycetota bacterium | reverse complement strand
AAGATTTACGATATGCACTTCACAGTTTTTTCAAATATTCTGGCCCAAGCGGGCTATCGACGCCGTGTGCTCCGCGAACCATGACGGCCAGCAACTGTAAACGTCCGTTAGGGACAGTACACTAGCTGCTGGAGGTATGCTGTTTGCTGATGCCGCGGGCGGCAGGCCACAATTTGGCGATGGCATACACAATTTAGTCAAGGAGCTTTATCCGCAAGCATCGCTTCAAAAGATTCCACTAACCGACCCGCTCATCACCGGTCATTTCGGCGGGGGTATTTCAATCGCCAGCGTGCACTACCGAAAATTCACCCTTCAAGAGTATGGGGTTAAAAATGTACCGCAACTTCTGGGCGTTAAGCAAAACCATCGCTGGGTAATAGTATTTTCGCCGTGGGATGTAACCAGCGGCCTTTTGGGCACCAACACCTGGGGCATTGCGGGCTATGCGCCGCAATCAGCACAGGCCATTGCGCGTAATGTGATGCTTTACGCTCTGGCGCACAAGCCGTGAGGCCTTTAACATTCATATTGCCTTGAGCCTTAACGGCGCTACCGACGTCCGGCTGACGCCTGCTTTAACCTGACGAAGCGAGTTTTCTCAGGCCACGGCGCCTTCGAGTGGTATGGCATCTTGCGATTGTCTCGCATTTGCGGTTGTGGATACCCGCGCGGCCTTGGAGACACAGGTCGGTAAGTTTGATTTGTTGTGCGCCCCGCGGCGGCTGGACCGCAATGACAGGTACATACAAATCAGCGCTAAAAGTACAATGGCATACGAAAGTCCCGGTTCCGTCCGCGATATAAAACTTAGCGGTCGGTTCAAATTGTTAACGCCAAGTTGCACGGCCAAGGTCATGGCGGTACTGGCCAGCACGAGCAGAGCGGCCAGCAGCAGGGTGCCCAAATCAAGCACCACCGCCGCTGAGAGCAGCATGGACGATCCCCACAGCAGGTAGCGTTCGTACATTTCAGGACAAAAGACAAAAAATGTAATCCAAGGCGTGATCATCGCCAGTAGAAAGCGTGGATCGTTACGCCGGGCATGGCGTGCGGCGGCTGCGGCGCAGATGATGCAACTGACCACAAACATGGCGAACAAAAGATGTCGCATGTCCACCACATAAGTTGTGGGCCAATGCAGTGTAAAGACTGCATCAGTCAGGTGCCAGCCAAAATTGTCCTGCAAAATCAGTCCCAGCCCGTCAGCATTGGGCAGTGCAATAATAGGCATGTGGCCAACGCTGGTGCCAAACAGATAGCCGGTTCGCAGCCAGTCCCAATGTGCGGGCATGGCCAGCATGACAGTCGCAAAGCCGATCGCCAGAGTGATCGCGACGTAGTGCTTGAGGCCGCGCTTTGAGACCAGCCATGGCGCGCATATGAGCCAGAGTGCAAGCGCCGCGCCAACCCATAAGCTGTGGCCGGCAAGCCCCTGCGTCCAAGGCCACAGCGCCAGAGGCAACATGGGAAGCAGCACCAGCGGGCCGTACCACCAGCGGACTTTCTGGCGCAGTGTCACCCAGGCAGCGCCCGCGGCGATTGCCGGAACAAGCCCCAGCATGAAAAGCCATTCGCGTGCATCGGCAAACAGCCAAAGTGCCACGGCCAGGCTAAACGTCACAAAAAAGCCGAGTATAAACTCCAATGCCCGCATCCAGCGAAGTTCTAACAGCGGCCAAAGCACAAACATGCCGGCGCCGAAAAGCTCCTGGCCCTTAAGAAGCGAGCCAACGGCGATGACAGCTCCGGCGGCAAAGAAGCGATTGGTGCATGCCAGGTACAATGCCGCGATATAAAACGGCATGACCCACATATCATATTGCACCCAGGTATGGGCCGATTGAATAATATTGGGGTTGAACCAGAAGAGTGCGGTGGCCAGCAGGCCCAGCCACATGGGCTTCCAGAATGCCGCCACGTTTGAATTATTTTGTACGGGCATAACCGCAGCAGCGGTGGTCGTTAAGTGTGGCCTGTATTTTTGCGGCAAACACCGTGTTAAAAGCAGGCTCCAACGGCTTGGCCCCGGCTGTGCGAGTCGCCGAATGGCCCAATGGCGAATCAGCAGAAATGTAAAGATCGTTCCAAACAGCTCAACACAGGTGTTAAACCAGAGCAGTGGGGTCATGTAGGCGGCTTTCCAATCGGTGGCCTTGGGGTGCACGGCGCGCTCGACCCAGGCAGATATGGCGACTGCCGCCAGCCGCCATGCAGGGTAATCGAGGCGGTAGCCAGTGGGCGGCCAACCGCGCAGGTGGTCGTGGCGCTGGTAGGCGGTGCTGAGCCTGTGTAGAAACACGCCAGCCGTTACGCCCGCGTCGCCTGCTTTTCGCAATGGGCTAAGGCGGTTGTGTTTGGTATTAACAACGGTAAAGGAACCCCAGTACCATGCGTTACGCATATCGGGTTGAAAATGAATCGGAGTGCTCCAGAAAAATATTTTTTGTCGCAGCACCACACCGCCCGTCAGCATGGTCAGGGCCACCAGTGTAAAAAGGCCGATCATAAGACTATGGCGCCACCGGCGGCCGGTCAGCTCGCCCGGTGGGTTTGAAGTGTTTGTTATGCTCCCATTCATGATCTCAAACCTTTCATTGCTGGCACACCATACCGCGGCTGCGGTAATAGTCGCCTCCGAGCCCCATTCCAGGGCCATCAGCTCAATTGGCGGTTGTGACCTGCCGCGCTCAGGTATTACAACGATGGCGGGCGGCACTTATTCCCGAGTGTGCGAAAGAATGTCTTTCGCATTTCCGACCGTTACCGGCCCCAGCAGCTTGGCTTTATGCGGCCGTAGGGCGGCCTCAATTGCGATTGCGATTCTGCAGCTTGTTGGAGGTTTACTCATCTGGTCGTGCGCCCGTTGCGTAACTCCAGTGGGTTTTAGGCCATAAAAGTTAAGGCTTCGCCAAACCCGCCTTTGTGAGTGTATTTGCAGGCAAAATGGGCCTATATAAAAGTTTCCCGCACTCGCTGTAAGGTTCTCGTGGCGCCAACGACTAATGGCCCGTAGCTGGGCAATTGTGCTTCAGCCTGATGTCAGGAAAAGGAGGTGCTGTGTCTGTAAAACTGTAATGTCCGGGAGTTCCCTATATTTAGTTTGTTAAGGTTGTATTTGTTTTTTCTTTTTCAGGAGTGTTGTTATGTTTACCAATCGTATGGCAGTTTCAGCGGCGTCGGCTCTGTTTGCGGCAGCCGCCATGTCAGGTCTTTCGTTGGGTACGGCGACGGCCGCTACCAGCTCTCAGGGACAGGTTCTTGCGCAAGCGGGTGTAAATGCCGGGGCCATGGCCCTTGATGCCCATACCTGCAAAGGCAAGAATTCGTGTAAAGGGCAGGGCGGCTGTAAGACGGCGAATAACAGCTGCGCCGGCAAGAACTCATGCAAAGGCATGGGTGGTTGCAACACGGTTGTGCCTAAATAATTGTACAATGGTGATGTCAATGGGCTGGCGGGAGTGTGGCTTGCCGCATTCCCGCCAGTCTTGTTTAGGAGCGGGCGCCCATGGCTGCCAACAAGCACAATGGCTTTACCAATCTTGGCATAGGCATAGGCCTGCGCATACCGCATTACGACCACATTCTCTCTAAAAAGCCCTTGGTGGACTGGTTTGAAATTATTTCCGAAAACTACATGCTCGACGCGGGCCGGCCACTGCAGATGCTCGATCAAATTCTCGAACAATACCAGGTGATTCAGCATGGCGTAGCGATGTATTTAGGCTCGGCCAAAGGCTTGAATAAGCAGCACCTGCATCGGATTAAGAACCTGATTAAACGCACCAAAACGCCCTTCCTTTCCGACCATTTATGCTGGGGCAGTGTGGACGGCACCTACAGCCACGACCTTTGGCCCATGCCCTACACGTTTGGAGCCGCTAAAGTGATGGCACGCCGCATTCGCGAAGCTATGGACACGCTGGAAGTGCCCATATGCGTGGAAAATGTCAGCAGCTATGCCGAATTTCATCAGTCGCAAATGACCGAATGGGAATTTTTAACCGAAGTGGTGGAACAGGCCGACTGCGGCATTCTGCTGGACGTTAACAACATTTATGTCTCCTCGCAGAATCATAATTTCAACCCGCTGGATTATGTCAACGGCGTGCCGCACCAGCGCGTGGGGCAAATACACATTGCCGGCCACTCCAAGTTTGAAAAATATATTCTCGATACGCACGATCACCCCGTGCTCGACCCGGTATGGAAGCTCTACGCCCGTGCCATAGAGTTATGCGGCCCGACGTCTACTTTGCTGGAATGGGACGCCCACATACCTCCCTTTGAAGAGGTGCATCGCGAAGCGCTCAAGGCCCGGAAATTTTTAGATGCGGTTGTGGCGCAAAAGCCAGATAAAGCGACGGCTCCTTTGCCGGCAGGGGGCTTATGTGAAGCGTCATAAAACAAATACCGGCGCGGCAGCTCGCAGCAAGCCGCGGCGGGAGCCGCAATTGGCCGTCAAGCGTCCTAAGCCGCCAAGGCAAATCGCCTCGCAACGCGATCTGCTTGAATTGCAGCGCAGCATGCTTGCGGCGGTTTGTCGGCCGCTTACGGCCGGGTTTCATATGCAGCGGTATTGGGTGGATGGCTCGCCTATGAAGGCCTATGCCGGAAAGTTCATGAAACCCAACGACCGCCTCACCAGCTTCGAGCGGATTGAGATATACAATCGGCAGTACTGGTTTCGGCTTTTGGACTGCCTGTACGAGGACTTTCCGGGGTTGCAGGCCATTCTTGGCGAGCAAAAATTTAATACCTTGTGCCGGGCTTATTTGACGCGCTATCCTTCCAACTCTTTTATGCTGCGCAACCTCGGCGATAGGCTGGAGCAATTTGTATTGAAGGAGCCGCACTGGCTGGGCCGTCATCAGCGGCTTGGCTCCGACATGATTCGCTTTGAATGGGGTCAGATCGTAGCCTTCGACGAGCCTGCAATTGAGCCAATTTCCGCACAGGACATTGCGGGAGCCAACCCGGCGAAGTTGCGGATGAGCCTGCAGCCTTATGTGGTGTTGCTGGAGCTTGCGTACCCGCTGGATGAGTTTTCGGTGGCGCTTAAAAAACAGCGGTCGGTGCGAACCGAGGCCGGCGAAGCCGAGCGGCAGCATGCCGGGGTTAAAGAACCGGTCCCATTGCCCAAGCCGCAGCCTACGCTGCTGGCCATTCATCGGGTG
>JAJXZA010000123.1 GCA_021780285.1 Planctomycetota bacterium | reverse complement strand
ACAGGTGTGCAATACAAAGAGCACAGAGCCTTATTCAAATTTAGAGGCGCATTGCGACGGGGTTAACCGCATCCCGATAGAAGGTGTTCCTACCCTATCGGGGATTTCGGCATCCATGGCTCAGGGCTGGGTAACGCAGGTTTTTTATTTTACGGCCAAGGCCCGAAGCTACGAAGATTTTTTGATGGGCGCTGCGCGACGTTTTTGCCTCCGAGGTCACAGAGAAATCAGAGTTGGTTGGGTGTAGGCACGTTTCAGCGCGCAACGGCGCGGCTTCGCTGGGATGCGGTATAACGTGAGAGGATTGTGGTGCGGGCATTCGTGCCTGCATCATCGGGGCGCTGCGGCGCGGGTTCACCGCCGAGGCGCGAAGGACGCGGAGAATTATTTCAAATTTAACCGGGCGGTTCTGGGGTGCAGAAGTTTTTAACTTGGAAAACAGCGAGATGTTTACCACAACGGCACCGCGGACACGACGCTTGAATTAGATGCGCCGCGTGTCCGGCGACAGGCGAGAGCCCAGAGGCCGCCACATAAGGTGGTCCTATAAATAGCAATTGACCGCATGATCTTACCGTTTTGGAATCTAAAACATCATAATATGCATTAGTAAGTGATAGCTGACTAGCATTACTCATTAGTAAATGATACTTTACTTACATTGGCGCAAGTAAAGGATCGCTTACCATGTCAGATCGTGTTACCGGGCACTACAGAATCGTTCGCTGGCAGGAGGAGGATGTTCGTGCATTCGTCCCAAATTCGTTGCCACCGCAGGCACCTCGGCTACACCTCGACGACGAAGCCAAGACTTTGGTTGCGCAGGCGACGGCGGCACTGGAGAAACTGGCGATCGCCGGTGACATGGTACCGGACGCCAACTGGTTTTTGTATGGCTTTGCGCGTAAAGAGGCTCTTGTGAGTTCACAGATAGAAGGCACCCAGGCGACGCTGCAGGATGTGCTTGCGCTCGAGGCCGGCGCTACACTTTCAAACCCGCGGCAGGCGCGCGAAGTATGCAACTATATTAAGGCGATTGAGTACGCACGCGACGAGATCGCGCGGCCAAATGGACTGCCGATATCACGGCAGTTGCTTTGTGAGGCTCACCGTCGGCTGATGCCGGACGAGGATAATAAGCAGCCCGGCGAAATTCGCCGCAGTCAGAATTGGATCGGCGGTACACGGCCGGGCAATGCACACTTTGTACCGCCGCCGCCCGATGAACTGACCGAGGCACTAAGCTCATTGGAGCGGTATATCCATGCGACCGATGATTTGCCGGCGCTTGTGCGGGCGGGGCTGGCCCATGTACAGTTTGAGACGATCCATCCGTTTCTGGATGGCAATGGCCGGATTGGGCGACTGCTGATCACGCTGCTCGTCGAGCACTGGGGGCTGCTGCGCGGACCTCTGCTTTATGTAAGCGTTCCATTCAAACAGCAACAGGCGGAGTATTACGCGCGGCTGGACGGGGTGCGACTGCGCGGCGACTGGGAGGGGTGGATCAAATTTTTTCTGCGGTGCGTTACGTCGGCCGCACAGGACGCCGTCGCCGCGGCACAGCGGCTTTTCAGGCTAACAAGCGGAGATTTGGCAAAGATAACCGCCGCACCGGATGCTACGGTCTCGGCCGTTCGGCTGATGCAGTTGCTGCCGCGCCATCCGGTCATTACGCCGACGTCTGTGCGGCAGTTGCTGGGAGCAAGCAAGCCGACGGTCACCAAGGCGATAGATTTTTTGTGCAGGCAGAGTGTACTGCGGCAAATCGGCAGCGCTCGCCGCAATCGCAGCTACGTCTACAGCAGCTACATGGAGATACTCTCGGCAGATGCTGCGCCGGGAAGGTAGTCAGAGTAAGTAAAAAGTAGAGGCGTTCTGGTTGGGGCGCTGCGCGATTTCTTTTGCCACATCCCGATAGATTGGTTCCTACCCGCAGAGGCCTGTCCCGGCCAGCGCCGGGAGATTTCGCCTTCCTTGGCTCAACCGGGCTGCGCGGCGCGAGACAAAATTGCAGCGTTGGGTATATTGGGTGACGCTTTTTTGGTTACATCAACAAGATGGGACGGGTGTGCAATGCAGGAGACCGTAGCATGACCGAGAAAGATCCTTCTGATAGCGCTTCCATAAGAGCTGGGAGCATCGCTCCCCCATTGCCGCGGACTTGGTGGATCGAGCCGGGAAAAATTCTTGGAGGCCCCTTTCCGGGCAGTGAAGATGGAACGGTAAACCGGGAAAAGCTTGAGACGTTGTTTAAGTTTGGCATCCGCGTTTTTGTTAATCTACAGGAGCCGCATGAAAAAGGCCGCAATGGACAGCCATTTCCCGATTATGAGCCGGAACTCAAGAAGCTTGCAGCCGCGGAAGGCCAAGCCATTCGTGTCCGTCGTTTTCCAATTCCTGATACGCATATACCGACCATTGAACAAATGCAGGCCATCCAAGCTTACCTGCGCGGACAACTGGCGGCTGATAAGAAAGTTTTCGTGCACTGCTGGGGCGGCAATGGACGTACTGGCACCGTTGCCGCCTGTTGGATGGCCGCAAGAGGCTTATCGCTACAGGAGATTCTCTATATCATTAAACAGCATCGGGCCTGGGATACCCACCTCGCGCAGACGCCATCGCCTGAAACCGGGAGGCAGGTTGAGTTTGTTCGGGCATGGGTACAAGAATTAGGAAAAGAGTGATGGTGCAATACGAGATCTCTGGTTCGAACACAGCCTGGTCTGGCGAAGTCGCCGATCGAATTCGCGGGGCGCTTTTAGGGCTGGCGGTGGGTGATGCGCTGGGCGCCACCGTTGAGTTTAAGCCGCGGGGAAGCTTTGCCCCATTAACGGATATTATGGGTGGAGGGCCATTTGGTTTGAAGCCGGGTGAATGGACCGATGATACTTCCATGGCCCTGTGCCTGGCGGAAAGCATTGTCGAGACGCAATCATTTAATGCGACCGATCAGCTTGGGCGCTATGTGCGGTGGCGCCGGGATGGCCATTTAAGCTCGAACGGGCGGTGTTTTGACATTGGCATCCAAACCAGAGCGGCGCTGCATAAGTTTGAAACTACCGGCCTGCTAACATGCGGACCGGTGGATGAAAAAAGCTCAGGCAACGGCTCGTTGATGCGGCTAAGCCCGGTGGCGATGGCGTTTTATCGGCAACCGGCGGTTGCCATTGATTTGGCGGCTGAAAGCTCACGCACCACCCATGGCAGCCCGCTATGCGTTGATGCGTGCCGCTATTTTGCGGCGCTGCTGTTGGGCGCTTTTGTAGGTATTGGCAAGAGCCAACTGCTGGCGGCCGAGTTCACACCGGTTCGGGGTTTGTGGTCGCAATCGCCTTTGCATCCCAAAATCGCTGCAATAGCCCGAGGGTCGTGGAAGCATAAGACTGAAAGTGACATCAAGAGCAGCGGTTTTGTGGTGCACACGCTTGAGGCGGCCATATGGGCCTTCGCCAATACCGAGAGCTACGAGCAGGCGGTTCTGAAGGCGGCCAATCTCGGTGACGATGCCGATACAACAGCAGCCGTCTGCGGGCAACTTGCGGGTGCCTTTTACGGAGCGAGCGGCATTCCGCAGCGCTGGCTGGCGGTTCTTGCGCTGCGAAACACCATTGAAACGCTTGCCGATCAACTCGTCGCATTTGCTGATAGCCATAGGGTGCCTGGCGCAGGCGCATAAACGCCTGGGGCGAGGCACTGCACGCTATGGCCCACTCACGCGGCCCCGTCGGCGATTGGGGCGTCCGGTGCGTTTGTTGGGACCTCGTTGTCGGTCTCGGTAGCGGCAAGAGACTCCGGTTCGTAAATAAACTTTCGCCCACCAATTTGAATATAGGGCACATTGATAACCCCCGGCTGGGCGATGCTGCGTTTCCATTCCGTGCCATCCGCGTTGTAGTAAATGCTCAGTCGCCGCGACCAGATCAAGGCAACCTGCATCCGCCTCGTTATTGCGCTTTGCCGCGCAAAGGCCTCCGCGTCCACCAACGTTTTGACGGTCTCAGGAATAGCGATTGGGTTGTAAATTGCGGCCATCAGCCGCAGGATCACGGTGGGCTGCACCGGTTCGTCGGCCCACTTGTTCCAGTCATCGAGGTAGCGTTTTTTGTCCAGGGCGCTAAGGCGTGCTATCTCGGCCGGATCCAAAGCAAGCACCGTGGCCAGCCGGTTGAGGCGTTCAAGGTCTATCCAACCCGAGCTTTCAAAGCCCTGGATGGCGCTGGCGCACTTGCTGATGTTTTTGTAACCCGCGAGCGCCGCGAGTTTACCGGTGGTGAGCTTGGCGGCCAGGCGCGCCTTGCGAAAATACTCCGCCGTAAGCAGTAACATAGTGATTCTCCTGATAAGCAGGCCTCATGGCAACGGATGCCATGCGACCGGCAGCCCCGCATAAGTGCGTTGGGCCGCTACAATACCGCCGGCAAAACAACACGAGGCAGGCGCACCCGCTGCGGTATAAACCGACGATGCACCGCCCGGCATCAAAGAAGTAATAAGACGATACAATGGCTTAACTCGCCGAAGCTGTGCAAGAGCCAACCGTAGCCATACAGCGTGCGCCGGTCTGCACAAATACGGGAAGCCATTTTTTGCACGCGACCGGGGCATTTGCCCGGCTCTGCGCCACATCGTCGGCCGCTGGGGGCCAATCACAGCACCGTGAACTCGGAGATGAGCCTCGGTTGCCGCCCGAATTATTATTCGGGACTCTTGATGCTTAAACTATGCTAACCGACAGGCGGCAATTTGTCAAGCCCAGGCAAGCGTTGACTTACAGATTTATGTCATTGATGGCGACGGTTGTATCAAGGCACGTACATGGCGCCAGTGAACAGCAGCGGTATAATGACGCAGAGTCGTACAGGAGTGTGCATGCCAACCAGGGGAAAAATTAGAAATTTGAATCGCGTTCTGGCGGCCATGCATGAAGCGGGCCATGCGGTGGGATGTCTGGCGCTGCACCGGCGGCTGCGGCTGGTGCATTCCAACAGCTCGCGCCGGTTGGCGCTTTGTTACGCTGTCGGCGAATTTGATAAGGGACGAGATCGGCCCGGCGATCCGGCACCTTGCAGCAATACTGTCCGGAATATGTTAACGCTACAGCAACACAATGTTAACACAATCTTAATGGCGCTTTCGCGCCGAATATGTTCTACTCTCGGCCATGAGTAAAGCAGACCAACAACTCGTGGCCGCGGA
>JAJXZA010000184.1 GCA_021780285.1 Planctomycetota bacterium | reverse complement strand
ATCGGCAACCCGCCCTTATTTAAACGTAATAAAACGACCTGATGCCTCACATCTGCGGGTAACGCCTTTCACCGCCTCTGCACAAATCAGCTTCAGTCAAGCGGTTTAAGACAACGCAACCGGCTCACGCGAGTGGCATTGCACTTTAAGCGACCGATGCCAGCGGCTACAATAAGAAGGGTTGGTTGGTCGGCGGTTGGGCAATTGACTGAAGCCAACTGCCGAGTTGGAAAGTGCGGTGTTATAGTGAAAATGATGCTGTCGCCAGGATGTTGGCGGCTTTGCGTAAAAGAGTCTGGAGGCGCTTATGAACGAGCTTAAACTCGTCGGCCCGGAAGAAATGGCGATGGGTGGGCGTGGTGTGCCGTCGGGCGATACCGTGCTTAATCGAGCGTTCTTTGGATTTTGGACTACCGATTCATGGCGGCCGAGCGTGAATTTGTATGAAACGCCAGATGCGTTTGTCATTTGTGCGGACATCGCCGGTATGGATAAGGACCGCATTGATGTGCGCGTGGACCAGCGCCAACTCACCATTCGAGGCCGCCGCAACTGTCCGACGCCGCCGGGAATGTCGCGTACAGTAGCGGTGCATTTAATGGAAATTGACCATGGGGTATTCGGTCGCACGGTGGAAATACCCGCCAATGTGGACGGCGATGCTATTGCCGCGGAATACAATCAGGGTTTGCTTTGGATAACCCTTCCGAAAGTCGGCTAATATCTGGTTTGATATGTTATGCGTTGCGCCTGGGCACGCCTTGTGGCTGCGCTGAATTTGCAACAGGAAGTGAAGTAGACAAGTGAAATCAAAAGCATCAAAAAATTCTGTGAATCCAATGGCTGCAAAGCGAATTCCTTCAGGCGTCAGAAGCCAGGCCGCTGCCGATCTGCTCGATTTGCTTGAGAAGGCGGCGGACGCGGTTAAACGCGGCGCCGCGCCTGACGCCGCAGATGCAGAATCTCCCCAGTCGGATCATAAAAAGCACGATGGGAGCTATAATGAAGTGCTTTCGACGTCGGCCGGAGTTCGCGTGCCGGCCTCCGACGGGTCGGAACGTTCTGCGGAAAAGGCATCGGAGGGTGATGATCGCACCGCAACAGTAACCGGGCCGTTGGTGCATCAGGTGCGAATTCCTGATGAATTGCCGATTCTACCCGTGCGAGAGGCCGTGGCATTTCCGGGGGCAGTGATTCCGTTGGCGATCGGTCGCGATAGCAGCCGGCGATTGCTTGATGATGTGATGCCGGGCGAGAAAATAATCGGCGTGGTAACGCAGAAAAGTGAATTAGTCGAAAACCCCCAGCCGAGTGATTTGTATACCATGGGGACGGTGGCCATTGTTCTTAAAATGCTGCGAGCGCCCGAAGGCCACCAGAGCATTGTGGTGCATGGGCTGGTGCGATTCAAAATTTTGGAGGTAGTCTCGCAGGACCCTTATATGAAGGCGAAAGTGCAACTCCTGCAGGATGAATTGCCGCAGCCAAGTCCGGCCTTTGAACTGTTGGTGCAGACTGTTAAACAGTCGGCCCAGCGGATGATCGAGTTAAGCCCCAGCATTCCGGATGAAGCCGCCGGCATACTTAGCGAGATAGACTCGCCGGGCACTCTGGCTGATTTCTTAGCGGCCAATCTGCATGAGTCTGTTGCGGAAAAGCAGTCTATTCTTGAGGAAATAGGGGTTGAAAACCGCCTTACGCGCGTGCGCGACAAGCTGGCGGTGCGCATCAATCAATTGGAACTTCAGGAAAAAATTCATAGTCAGGTGCGATCCAGTATAGATAAAACGCAACGAAATTATTTTCTTCAGGAGCAGCTGAAGGCCATACAAAAGGAGCTTGGCCAGGAAGATGAACAGAGCGGCGAGGTGGCGGATTTACGCTCGCGCATTGAAGCCGCCCGCGTACCTGCCGTGGTAAAAAAAGAGACCGACCGCGAACTCGCCCGGCTGGCAAATATTCCGCAGGCGTCGCCGGAGTTCGGCGTCATACGTTCGTTTTTGGAAACCGTTGCGGAACTGCCTTGGAGCGTCGGCACTCAAGATGATTTGGATATCGCGCGCGCCAGGCACATTCTCGATCGCGATCATTACGATCTGGAGAAGATCAAAAAGCGTATTATCGAGTTTTTGGCCGTGCGACGGCTCAACCCCGGCGGCCGCGGTCCTATCTTGTGCTTTCTTGGGCCGCCCGGCGTCGGCAAGACCAGCCTGGGTAAATCTATCGCGGAGTCGCTGGGGCGTAAGTTTGTGCGCATGAGTTTGGGCGGCGTACGCGATGAGGCGGATATCCGCGGCCATCGGCGGACATATATTGGAGCCATGCCCGGTAGAATTATTCAGGAACTACGCAAGGCGAGCAGTAACAATCCGGTGATGATGCTGGATGAAATTGACAAGCTCGGTGCTGATTTCCGAGGCGATCCAGCGGCTGCATTGCTTGAAGTGCTTGACCCGCAGCAAAACAGCACTTTTCAGGATCATTACCTTGGAGTGCCGTTCGACCTGAGCAAGGTAATTTTTATTTGTACGGCCAATTATATGGAGCCTGTGCCGCCTGCGCTGAAAGATCGCATGGAGATTATCGAAATTCCAGGCTATGCACAGCAAGATAAGCTACACATCGCGCGGCGCTACCTAGTGCCCCGGCAACTGCAGGAGAATGGAATTACGCGGCGTCAATGCGAAATTCCGCAGCCGACGCTTAACTACCTGATTGATCACTATACGCGCGAGGCTGGTGTTCGCAATTTGGAGCGGACAATTGGTTCGGTTATTCGGGGCGTGGCTGCCAAGCTGGCCGAGAACCTGCCGGCTGAGAAAAAAGCTGTGGGCAACCATAAGCCGCAGTCGCCGGCCGCAGGAGCTACTGCGCTATCGGGGTCGCCTGCGGCGCCGCACCAGAGCGCAGAGCCGACGGCAGGGAAACCGGCCAATCCCGCGGCATCGGCTGATTCCAAAACCGATGGCACAACTTTGGACCAACCGATGAGGCCCTCGCCGGTGGTTCAAGCAGCCCTTAAGTCGGCGAAACGTGTGATTGTCAAGCCGGGCGACCTTCATGCATACCTGGGACCTTCACTATTTGACAGCGAGTTGGCGCTCCGCAGCACGACTCCAGGCGTGGCGACGGGGTTGGCCTATACACCCTTCGGCGGCGAGATACTTTTTGTTGAAGCCACGAAAATGCCGGGAAAGGGTCATTTGAAATTGACGGGGCAAATCGGCACAGTTATGCGTGAGTCTGCCCAGGCGGCGTATTCTTTGCTTAAGGCAAATGCCGGGCGGCTGGGCCTTGACGAAAAAGCTTTCGCACACGTTGATGTTCATGTGCATGTGCCTGCGGGGGCAATTCCGAAAGATGGGCCATCTGCGGGCGTGGCGATGTACACAGCCTTGGCATCGCTGTTTTTGAATCGGCCGGCTCGAGCGGAAGTGGCCATGACCGGTGAAATAACTTTGCGGGGTTTGGTTCTGCCCATAGGCGGCGTCAAGGAGAAAGTTATCGCGGCCCAGCGGGCCGGCATTAAGATGGTGGTGTTGCCACGGCGAAATGAAAAAAATGTCGTGGAGGTGCTCCCCCATGTGCGCAAGGATATTCGCTTTGCTTATGCTGATACGGTGGACGATGTTCTTAAGCGTGTTTTGGCGGTCGAGCGTTCGCAGCGCATGACGAGCGGGCGGAAACACTCGGAAGCGGGCAGGAAATGATGACGCCACAAAGCGACAGCACCGCTATGCACGCTGGACTTCTGCCAGTGTTTGATGGTGGCTTGGTTGAATATGCGGCGGCTCTTGAACGGCAATTGGATTTGCATGCGCGTGTGCTGCAGGGCCAATATCCGCGCGGCGCGATGCTGCTGGTGGAGCATCCCGCGGTGATAACGATTGGTCGTCATCCCGGAGCTGAAAAGCATTTGCTGGCAGCGCCGGAATTGTTGGCGGCCCGCGGTGTAGCGGTACATGATACCGATCGCGGGGGAGATATTACATTTCATGGGCCGGGCCAACTGGTGGCCTATCCAATTATTCCCCTAAATTTTTATGGATTTGGCCTCCATGATTACATGCGATTTCTGGAGCAGGTGGTGATTGACCTGCTGGCATCGTTTAAGGTAAAGGGGTATCGGATTGAGGGGGCAACCGGAGTTTGGGTCTGTCGAGCAGAACGTACCGTACCGGAAAAAATATGCGCCATGGGCGTAAAACTGCGGCGATGGGTAAGCTTTCACGGTCTGGCTCTTAACGTAACCACAGACTTAAGCTATTTTGAGTTAATTAATCCATGTGGATTAGGACGGCCGGTTACCTCGCTGGCGAGCGAACTTGGCTCGGCGTGTCCAGACATGTCGTTAGTGAAGTCCCGAATCGCGACACATGTCGAGCAAGGCTTGGCGGGCAGGCTCAATATACCTTTGTGAATGATTCTACCGAAGAGCGTTTACATGGGGCTGCCGGCAAGCATAAGATAGTCGAGTATTTGCATGGTGAACGGGATTGGAAATCGTTTCGTGGAGCTGGGGCGGGAGGGCGAGTCCCGGCACAAGTTACAGGGGAATGGTAATGGCTGCGGCGAGCACACAACCTGAGACCTACGCTCATGCCCTGCATAATCTATTCGTGGGCGCGGGGGGGCTGTTTATTTTTGCCCTGCTGGCTTTTGTGATTGTGCAGTACATTCGTCGTCGCGTGCGTCATGGCGAGCAGGATAATGTCTTTACAGGCTTTACGCTTGCCGATCTAGAGAAGATGCGCACCAACGGCGAAGTTACCGACGATGAGTACAAGCGCATCAAGAAAAAGATGGCGGAGCGATGGGCCCGCAAACTCTCGTGATGGCGATGCAAATATAGAACCATAGGCCGTAAAACGCTTGGCCAGCCTTATTTGCTTTTCTCAAATTCCTACACACACGGTAGGCTGCGGTTACGAGACGACCGAACGACAGGTGTCGCATTTTGCGTCGCAAAAAACTATTTGATCGTGCGTGTCTCCCTGGGCTAGATCAAACAGTTATGGCGAAATTATACTTGCGTAAACCATGGCGGGAAGGGTAGACTTCTGGCGACGGGGTTGCGCCCGCTGCCTTGGCGGGCAGATATTCATTCTTGATGACGCAAAACGTAACGCTTTTTTGGCGAGGAGTCTAGTTATGTCGGCAGCGGGTACAAGTTTTATCGCAGCGGTAACTTTGCATTGGACTGGCGGGCTGG
>JAJXZA010000323.1 GCA_021780285.1 Planctomycetota bacterium | reverse complement strand
CGTTTACAGTTGCTGGCCGTCATGGTTCGCGGAGCACACGGCGTCGATAG
This sequence comes from Planctomycetota bacterium, assembly GCA_021780285.1. GTDB lineage: Bacteria > Planctomycetota > Phycisphaerae > WQYP01 > WQYP01 > JABEVB01. The sequence continues at coordinate 5,176 of JAJXZA010000323.1, read as the reverse complement.
CCCGCTTGGGCCAGAATATTTGAAAAAACTGTGAAGTGCATATCGTAAATCTTCCTCTGGGACACTACACTAGCACTCTAAACATCAACCGCCCATCAGCCTCGCAGCTGGGCAGTTTTAACACCTCGCTCCCACCCCAAAACAATGCGGCGCGGTTGCCAGGAGCCTGTCCAAGTAATGGCCGGCATTGCGATGGGTCTGAAATGGCCCGTATGCGCGGCGGAGGATCGAGCCGACTCTGAAAAATGAGTCTGCGAGATCCGACAACAAAGCAGACGGGGCATTTCAGGCCCACCCCGCAGGGCGGCATGCTTTTTGGCACTCCTCTGCGGCGCAGCTCCTCGGAGTACCATCTGTGTCAGGTACGCCATCGTCACCGCTACTTGAGGCGTGCCAAAAATCATGCCGTCGCAACCCGGCCATTACTTGGACAGACTCCTGAGGCTGAAATTTACTGGCATGTGCACCGCCACATGCTACAATTCAGGTAAACATAGGCGTTAACCCAACGAGGCGCACCGTAAGAGTCGAAAGCCAAGAAGTTCACGCCCTCTGGCCCCAACCAACCAGAGGCAAGATTCCTCAGATAGCCTTATGTGTTCAGGAGCCTTTGCTTTGACCCGCCACCTAAAGCATCCCAAGCCGATTATCGCCGGTCAACTCGATGCCGGCGCGCCGACCCGCAGCGGCCAAAAGCGCCGGTGGCGGCGTTATCTCCGCATGGCCGTCTCCACCAGCATGGCTCTAGCCGCCGCCCTGGTGCTTGCTTTTGGCCCTCGGGGCGTCGTCAAAGCGCCGCCGCATACAACCGTCGTGGAATACTGGGAAAAATGGAACGGCACGGAAGGCCACCAGATGGCCGAAATCGTGAACGACTTCAACCGCACCGTCGGCCGCCGCGACCATATTTTTGTGCGCTATATTTCCACCAGTTCCATAGATCAAAAAACCTTAACCGCCATCGCCGCCGGCGTCCCACCCGATATCGCCGGCCTCTGGAACGAAACGCTTTCGCAGTTTGCCGCCCTTGGCTGCCTGAAGCGCTTGGGAGCCATGGCAAAATCCTATGGCATTACCGCCGCAAGCTACCTGCCCGTTTACTGGCGCGGATGCCATTATCATGGTCATTTGTATGCCCTCGTGAGCACCCCGGCCGCCGTGGCCCTGCTTTACAACAAAGCAATTTTTCAAGCCGATGCCGCACGGCTGCGGGCCGCGGGCCTTAACCCAAACCGCCCGCCGCGCACGCTCAAAGAGTTGGACCGCTACGCCCACGCCCTGACAATTGTTTCTCCCGGCGGGCAGATACTGCAGGCCGGCTTTGTTCCCATGACCAGTTGGTACCTCGGTGATTTATGGATGTGGTTTGGCGGGCATGTGTGGAATGCCCAAACGCATAAGTTCACGCTCACCAGCCCCGCCGTGGTCCGATCTTTTCAATGGATTCGAAAATACTCCCAATGGCTTGGCCCACAGGCCATTAACAGCTTTCAATCGGGCGAGGGAAACTTCGATTCACCCGAAAATCCATTTTTGGCCGGGCAGGAAGTTATGGAAATGCAAGGCCCTTGGATGGCCAATTACATTTACAACTTTGCCCCGCACATGTCCACTCTGCGCTGGCCTAAGAGCGCTGAATTAAAGTTGCCGCTCAGCCAGCGCTACCAGAACTATTCTTGGGCCTTTGCGCCGTTTCCCAGTGCGGTGCCGGGCCTGAAAGATGTCAGCTACTGCTCGTTTGACTGCCTGTGCATACCACGCGGCGCCAAACACCCGCGATCAGCATTTGCCTTTATCGCCTATGTAAACCAGCAACCCGTGATGGAAAAGCTCTGCGCGTTGCACGGCAAAAACTCCCCGCTGGCCCAGGTGAGCCGCAACTTTTTGCTGCACAACAAAAACCCGTACATCGGCGTATTTGAAAAACTGGCCGCCAGCCCCAACGCACGCAGCTTTCCGCCCGTGCCCATCGGCCCGCAGCTAAAAGCCGAGCTTGGCATTACGGCCGAACGTGTCGGTTTGCTTAAAGACACCCCACGACATGCCCTGGCCATGGCTCAGGCCAGGCTCCAAAGACTTTATGACGCCTTTCATGCCATGCAACTGCGGAGGCAGGCTATCACCGGAGCCGGCCGCGGGTATAATCCATAGCCGGAATTCACTAGGAGCCGCCGCTTGCCGCGTATGAGCCGCCACACCATCAACTTCCTTAAAGGCATGGCGTTCTTGTCGCCATGGCTGGTCGGAGTTTTGGTGTTTACCACCATACCCATCGGCCTGTCACTCTATTACAGTTTCTGCAACTATCCGCTGGTGCAACCTCCGGTGTTTGTCGGCTGGCACAATTACCACTATATGATTCACGACCGTGTTTTTTGGATATCGCTCAATAATACCCTGCTCTATGCCCTGATGTCCCTGCCCATGGGCATGGTGATCGCCCTGGCTCTGGCCCTGCTGCTTAACGCAAACATCCGCGGATTATCGCTCTATCGCACCATCATTTTTTTACCTTCGCTTATTCCGCTCGTCGCCTCTGCCATGCTGTGGCTGTGGATGTACAACAGCAAACTCGGCTTGATCAACATTACACTGCGCAGTCTGGGCATTGCCCACCCACCGCCTTGGCTTACGTCCACCCATTGGGCCATGCCGGCACTGGTGCTCATGAGCTTTTGGAGCCTTGGCAACACGGTGGTAATCTATCTCGCCGGCCTGCAGGATGTGCCGCGGGAGCTTTACGAGGCCGCCGATCTCGATGGCGCCAACCTGCCCCGCAAAATCTGGCATGTCACATTGCCCAGCATTTCGCCGGTCATCTTTTTTAATCTCATCATGGGCATCATCGGATCGCTGCAAACCTTTACACAGCCCTTCATCATGACTCAGGGCGGCCCCATTCGATCCACCTACCTTTACACCATGTATCTTTATGACAACGCTTTCACCTTTTTGCGTATGGGTTACGCCAGTGCGTTAGCATGGGTACAGTTGCTTTTGGTATTGGCCCTAACCGCCCTGGCCTTTTGGACCAGCCGCTATTGGGTGCATTATCAAGGCAGATAAAACCAGCCAAAAATTTGAAGCAGCTTTATGACCAATGCACATAACATCCCAACGCCCCAGACACCGCAGCCCGATTCGCTGCGTCATCAGGCGTTGGTCGGCCAGGCCGTAATGCACACCCATCTGGCCATGCAAAAACGTCGCCGCCTGCTGAAGCAATTGCTCATCCACGCTGCGCTCATTTTAATTTGCGCAGCAGCGCTGGTGCCTTTTTTATGGATGTTATCCACCAGCCTTAAAAGCAACGCACATGTTATGAGCAGCCCCCCGCAATGGATTCCGCATCCTGTTCAATGGCATAACTACAAAGCCATTTTCACCCGACACAACAGCAACTTTCTTCTCTGGACGCGCAATACCCTCATCATCGCCGTGCTGACCGTGCTGGGTACCACCATCTCCAGCGCAATAGTCGCCTATGGCTTTGCCAAAATTAAGTTCCGCGGCCGCGGCGTCCTGTTTGCCATCATGCTCGCCACCATGATGATCCCATTTCCGGTAACGATGGTGTCACTGTTTATCATCTTCCGCTGGCTTGGCGACCATACCGGCATGCAATGGCTGGGTACGTTTAAACCGCTCTGGGTGCCCGCGTGGTTCGGCTCGGCTTTCAACATCTTTTTGCTGCGGCAATTCTTTATGACCATTCCCGATGAACTCTCCGAAGCAGCCCGCATGGACGGTTGCTCGGAGTTCGGCATTTTTGTACGTATTATTCTGCCGCTGGCCAAACCCGCTCTTACGGTGGTGGCCCTGTTTTCGTTCATGGCCGTCTGGAACGACTTTTTAGCGCCTCTGGTTTACATCCAACGATCGCAGCAGTACACCCTCGCCTTGGGATTGCAGAGCTTTTATTCGCAGCTTGGCAACACATCGTGGAACCTTCTCATGGCCGCCAGCGTGCTGGTCATTGTGCCCGTGCTGGTGCTGTTTTTCATAGCTCAAAAAACATTCATCGAGGGTATTGCCACCACCGGCATCAAAGGCTAACCCCTAAACCAGCGTGATTTTCCACCTTGCCGCTTATTTGGATGAAATATGAACCGAAACGCTCCGCTTTTCGTAATAGTATAGTACTGTAGATTTCAATATCTATATTATGCAAGGAGGCGTTTCAAGTGAAAAGAATCACCCATCGAAGGCTGGAACGGCCAGCCCGTTATGAGGTTCAGACACAGGAGCGGGCCAAGCCTGAAAACGTCAAGGAACGGATTGTGCGCAAAAGAGGCTACAAGAACTTTCTGCTGGAGTGGGAGGATGTGGCGGAATTTACTCATCAGCCGCACCTGTGCAAACAATCCTATCGGATGGTGGTCTTGCGGAAGAAGATCGCCGTGGAACAGGGTATGCAACGGCTCTTTGAACAATACCGGTATTTTTTCTACATCACCAATGACCGTGTCGGTACCGCAGAGGAAATTGTATTTCAAGCCAACGACCGTTGCGATCAGGAGAATTTGATTGAACAACTCAAGAATGGGGTGCAGGCGATGCGAAACCCCTTGGACAATCTGCATAGCAACTGGGCCTATATGGTAATGTCTTCTCTGGCCTGGACGCTTAAAGCCTGGTGCGAATTGCTGCTGCCGATTACGCCAGGTAGATGGGAATCACACCATCGCGAAGAGAGGCACGCGATCCTACGCATGGAGTTCAAACGATTCCGCAGTTTGATGCTGCGAATACCGTGTCAGATCGTCAAGACGGGGCGGCGCATCATCTACCGCATCCTGTCGTGGAATCTGTGGACCTCAAGCCTCCTGCGACTGGCCGAGGCCGGGTATTATCCCATGCGGTGTTAAGCCTCATGGAACCTGATGTCGGGGTAAGGACGCCTCGATCCGCCGCCGCGCCAAGACCAGAAAGAAAAACACATTGAGCACACACAACCCGGAACAACTCACGATGCCGCCCAGCCCCGGGCCGCAATGGGGAGACTGCGTAAAAAAATATCACGCAAGAATGACCGCGTTAGGGCAGGCGTGCTCGCTTGTTTAAGGGCTAACCCGGATATTTCATAGGTTTTAGCCAGAGGTAGTCCGACGGCGATGGCCAGGGGTAATTCCGGCCGAAATTTTCGATTGGAGGCGTTTGGCGCGCAGCACTCCCC
>JAJXZA010000304.1 GCA_021780285.1 Planctomycetota bacterium | reverse complement strand
TAATGCGATGAGACAGGATGATTCTCCTACTTCCGGTTCAGTTGAATCACAAGTCGGTTTGCCATCGCACGGGAGCGGGTCTACGCGACGTGACTTTCTATTAAGGTCGGCTTTGGCTGCTGCAGCGCCCGCGGTGGGTATGCCGACCCGCTTAAGACGCCTGGCAGCCTCCATTACCAGGATTACCAGCTTTATAATAATCGGGCAGATCCCCATCAATTGCGTAACATGATTGGACGGCTTGACGAGCGCTGGCCCGACAAGACGCTGCTGCACTATGTTGGCAATAGATCTATGCGTGAAATTACGGCGCATCTGCGCGAGCGCCTGATCGAGCGCGTGGTCGAAGCAGGTGAAGCGAAGCCCGAAATATCTCTGTGGTCGTTTTATGCTTGATACAGGGTATGCGGCCGCAGCTGCATGTACTTGCGTTGAATATCTTGGCGGGCCTTGCTGCCTGTAATTCCAATCTTTGAATTCATGCGTGCTGGCCTGCGCGCGACAAAGTTGGTTGTCTGGAGCGTGGATGTACATCAGGATTTGCGGCTGTTTGCGGCACACCAGCGTAATGGCACGGCGGGGGCTTGATCTACCGGGCTAATGCCGCCGACCTTTGGGCATTATACGGGTTATCAGTGTTGAACTTGCTGCTTGAGCGCCACCGCGACGCTCTGGAGCACCGGCCCCCATTGGCCGCGGACCTGCTGGCGAAACAGACGCATGGACGGATACCAAGGGCTGTCTGTGCGATCCAAAAGCCACCGCCAATCAGCCGGTTTGGGAAGCAACACCCACACGGGCTTGCCCATGGCCCCGGCAAGATGGGCGACGGCGGTATCTATGCTGATGACAAGGTCCATCTGAGTAATGATCCCGGCCAATTCGGCAAAGTCGGTAATGTTGCTTGATAGATCGGTTAAATCCAAGCCGTTAGGTAATGAATCAGTAGGCGAAAGAGGCTCTATTTGCAAACTATAGAAAATAACTCTACCAGGCAGAGCCAACGGGGCAAAAATATTGATTGGTATTGATCGCCCTCGAGGTTGCGGGCGGCCCCTCCAAGCCAAGCCCACTCGCAGAAGATTCGTTGGCCCGCCCAGCCGCTGATGCCAAATGGCAGCACTCGCAGCGGGGGCAGTAAGGTATGGCACGGCGGAGGGCAAATTTTCAAGTGTTGTACCGAGAACCGCCGGGACGCTTAAGAGCGGGCAGTACAAATCAAAATCGCCGGGGGCATCGCCCATGCATACAATCTGCTCCACGCCCGAATAATTCAGCACCAGCGGGAAAAGTTCGGACCGCGTTTCCAATATGACACGACCGCCGCGTTCCACAACCCCTGGCACATAACGCAAAAATTGGATCATGTCTCCAAAACCCTGCTCGGTGTGCAGAAAGATTCTCCGGCCGTGCAGCGGTTCGCCGCGCCAGCGGGGCTGTGCAAATCGGCGGGGGGCAATGCCGTTGAGGGAGAGTCGCCACTCGTACCGGGGCCAGCCCGCATTAAACTCGCCGCAACGCAGCCGCGTCATTGCGACGTTACAATGAAATTGTGGATTATCCGGTTCCAAAGCACAGGCATGTTCAAAGCATGCGATTGCAGAGTCAATATTGCCGACATCTGACCATACCATTCCCAGGTTATTTATGGCGCCAGGATGCTCTGGGGCCAGTGCCAACGCGTGTCGGAGCATTGCTACCGCTCCTGTACTATCCCCCATTTGTCTAAGGGCATCAGCAAGATTGCTGGGTCTGCCAATAAATCGGGCGTCGGGCCATGCCGAATCATACCAAACGGCATTTGCACTACAAAAACATGGGTTATGACGATGAAATATCGCGTCACGCCAGAAAAATTGGCAGACCCAGATTGCTCATTGCATCGGTGTACATTGGGTTGAGAGACAAGGCCTGACGGTAGCACGTGATAGCGGCTGGTAAATCATCTTTCGATATCCAGACGGAGCCGAGCAGATTATGAAGCGAAGGCGAACTCGGCCGCAGGTTCTGAGCCTGACGCAATACAGTAAGCGCCTCGTCGGTTTGGTGTACATCGAGCAGAGCTCCACCCAAACACAGCAGGGCGTCAAAATTTTCGCTTTCGAGCGTAATTGCATGACGAAGAATTGGGATGGCGCGGTGGGATTCGCGTGCGTCGCGCAGAGCTGCGCCCAAGGCACAGTAAGCTGGAGCAGAGTCCGGCTGCAGCGCAACATCCTGGCATAGTGCTGCAATGCGTTCTTCATTTGGTTGCATTGATGGCCCTGCCGAGCATGCTAATTTCGCTGGTCGGATGGCCAACAAATGCATAGAGAAACACTTGAGGCCAATGAGTTACGTTCTTGTCCCCCGCTATATGCGGCCTGACCGCGCTCGTGGATGTTGAATGGCACTGCGTCGCAGCAATAACAGAGGAGTGCCCGCCAGAATAATCCATAGCACACATGGCTCTGGAGTAGACACAACTCCAGATACACTTCCCTGTTCTTGCCAAGTTGTGCCCTGCACCTCGCCATACAGCGAGTTATCAATGGTTTCAAAGACATTGCCGCCAATGCTGACAGGATAAACTGCCATGCCAAGAGAAATCTGCGGTGGGAGGTTCATAGCCGATGCGGTCGGGTTGCCATTCGAAAGCGGCGGCGCAAAAGGCCCGCTCAAGGTATTAAAAACATCAGCTGGGTCAAGCGGATTGAGATTTACAAACGAGCCAATCGGGAGTGCCGATGGTCCACTGCGGGAGGTTACCTCAAACAACAGTGCCGGATCGCTCGGTGAGGTAAACGATCCCGTAGATATTTGCGCCAACGTGCCCGAACCATAGGGTGGAAAGTTGTAAGAGAAGGTTCCGTTATTGCTCGGGCCAAGATCATAGGCGAGAATGTTACCAACGGTTGTTTGGTTGCCGCCGCTATCTGTAACCTGAATATTCAGATCATTGGCTGGAAACAGCAATTGATTATACGTGAAAGAGTCGGTCGTGCTTGGCTGGGCTGAATTGTATACAGTCCCGTTGACCTGTACCGAGGTGGCCACAATGCCTAAGTCCGTGCTGGTTGTGATGCTGCCGCCGGTAGATCCAGCTCCGCCATAAGACGGGCTCCCTTGAAGTAATACCGCCAACGCCGGCACAGCAAGAAGCAGATGGTCATATCTGGACATAATCATCCCCTTTCGTAAAGGCACATCGAACACGAGGGCTTTTTAAAGTCGTTAATTGATATGCAGAGGTAGATGGGAAGTCAATGGGCAAGTTAATCTTTTGAGGGGTGATTGGGACCGATAAGATGCTGCTGGCGCCCAATAGCCGATGTTGGCACCGCAGAAGCACTGCCAACCACACTTTTACAACGTAGTCAGCAGTTGGCATAATTTGCTGATATTGGCCGCATGGTTGTCATGTGGGTTGGTATGTCAAACACAAGGAATATCCTGATGATTATTGCTGATTTGGCGGCTATAGCGGGGCGAACTTATCCGGCGCGGCGGCGCACGCAAAACCTGGTGGGTGGGGCATCGCCCATTCAGGCTAAGAACTTTGCCATGGGTTTTGTGACGCTCGAACCCAACGGCGGCCAGGTGCCCTGGCATAATCAGGAGCAGGAGGAAGTATACTTTGTGCTCGAAGGCGACGGCGAAATGTGTCTTGGCGCCGAGCGCCGGCCGCTGAAAACCGGCCAGGCGGTGTATATTCCGTCGGGCGTGTTTCACCAATTGAGCAATGTCGGTTCTACACCGCTGAAAATGATTTACTGCTACGGTCCCGCCGGCGATGTTGCCCACTGGCGGCAGGAATTGGCCGGCACGCTGCCGAAGGCAGGTCTAGAAGCGCCGCCTCTGCCGGCGGGCGCACGCCCGCAGCATACGGCTCCGCCGGCGTCCGAATAAATGGCGAGCGGATCGGCTCGCGTCCTACGGGCAACAATACTTGGAGCGGGGGGGGGGGGCTCGCCGTGGTAAAAATGCCGTTTTTATGCTTTTGCGGGTATTTGGCGGTTTGTTGAGATATTTGGGTTAATAGGGTACATTACTTGGCTTTGACGCTTTGGGCCGAAGCCGGTTTTTGGGCGGTCCTGAATGAAAGCTTTAGCGGAGTAGCACTATGTCTTTGGATCGCAGCCTCAAGGGTAAGAGCACGCTCGAACGTCATCGCAACGTTTTGAAGCGTTCGGAACGCATTGCCGTGCTGGAAGACAACGAAAAGTGGCATGAAGAATCGCCTGCGGTTTTTGGCCTGGTGAAGGTTGCGCATCGCAAAGCAAGCGCCGGCAAGAAGCCCGCCAAGGCGGAAGCGGCTGAAGGGGCCACGGCAGCGGCTCCCGGCGCTGCGGCTGCGGCTCCTGCGGCTGCGGCTCCTGCGGCCAAGGCTGCCGCTGCGGCTCCAGCCGCCAAGGGCAAGAAATAACCTCACCTGCAGTTACGGCATATTCTATGGATGAAGCCGATGGCAACGTCGGCGTGACGGGCCAGCGTTGGCGCGGCCCAACACCTATTGGCACGTTGGGGTTGCATGGCAGTGCAGCGAATACAGCGAGCTTCATCGGCCAGTCCCTGGGTCTTTTTACTGGTGCTTGCGGCGTTGGCGGCTGGCTTTTGGCTCGGTTCGCGACAAAATGCTTCGCCGGTGGCGCTGGCCAATGGGCAAAGTGGTTTTCAGGTTTATTTTTCGCCCAATGGCGGTGCAACCGACGCCCTGGTCAATCTGATTGACCACGCGGCCAAAAGCGTAGAAGTGCAGGCGTATTCGTTTACCAGCCGGCCCATTGAAAATGCGTTGATCAGAGCTCATCAGCGCGGCGTTGCGGTACGCATCATTCTCGACCGCTCACATCTGGAGCGCCGTAACTACCGTACCGGCGGCTTTACACCCACCGTTTCGCCGGCGCTGGAAGCGTTTTACAACGCCGGCATTCCCACGCATATTGAGTATCGTTACCTTATTGCGCACAACAAAGTGATGCTGATTGATGGCAACACTATTGTTACGGGCAGCTTTAACTTCAGCGTGGCGGCTGAAAAATACAATGCCGAAAACATGCTGGTCATTCATAATGTGCCGTCGCTGTTTGCCCGGTATGACAAAAACTTTGCGTACCATTGGCAGACCAGTTTGCCGTATACGCCGGGGCTTGTGCTGCCTGACCAATCACGGTTCAGCTATCACCATCATTATCACAAACGCCATGAACATGCATGGTAATGCCGGCGTGTTGGCTATACCTGCGGTAATTTG